>JAGRAZ010000015.1 GCA_020434345.1 Bdellovibrionales bacterium | reverse complement strand
AATGGAAAGCTTTCACTGTCTCCATGCAGTGCTGTGCCTTCAAGAATCATACTTATCTCATCTCCCAAACCACAATCATCACGAAATTCAAATTCAATTTCTTGATAGGTTCCAGAAGGAATTTGTACGTTTTCCAAAGAAGGTTGCGAAGAACCATCCAACATATTGATGGTAAAAGGACCATACGCTTTAATTTTGGATTCAAGCACCATTTGCCCATGCTCTTCATCCATTTCTTCCTCACAGATCAATCCTGATTGCGTGACAAAACCTACATCTGAACATGACAAACCGTACGGTAATTTTAATTCAATCTTCTCAACACAAGCGGTTGCTGTTGTTAACGCAAGATTATCTGATGTAATCAGGGCATTTTGCACAAAGCTTTGAGATCCAGAACGCAACACCATGCCCAATTGCGTTTGGGTTGCATCCCCGTCCACAAGGGTTGGATCTGTTTGTTGTGTTGTACTTGTGCCTGAACACCCAATGCTTAAAACCACCAGTGCCATCCACATGGCTTTTGTATATGTACTATGTTTTCTCATATGTTTCTCTCCTTACAGGGTTAATGTTTGTTTGGGTGCGCACCCTATAGATCCAACATAGCATTCACCCATTTCACTTGCAATAGCCTGTGACATAATATCGTTTTCATGTGTGTACATATAAATATCATAAATATATGATATTATTATACTATATTTATATAGTATTTAAAAGTATACCTATTATTGTGTACATCTAGACGCGCATTCTTCTATCAAAGGCAGATGTTGTGTTTTTGGGCTTGATTGGTTCATGATTTTACTTTTTAGACGATCTTGGGTACAAGAGGGCCCATATATAGATATAGGCACCGATTATCTTTTGAAAATGCAACTAGAAGCATACGCATTGAGAGATTTTTTTGGATGTCGAAGTTTGGAGGCCAATGAGCTTTTTGATGCGTACGTAAGCTACGTGAGAAAAGCGAAAGGGCGTAAAAACAAAGACAGGCAAAAAAAGATCCAATGCCTCAATCGAAGGAAACAAGTCGGTTATAGGAACAACCTTAAAAAGGAATCTAATCTACCATGAGTGACAAAGTACTGGTGATTGTTGAATCACCCACCAAAGCCAAAACCATTAAGAAATTTCTACCCAAAAACTTTATTGTCATGGCCTCCATCGGTCACGTTCGCGACTTACCGCAATCGGCAAGTCAAATCCCAGCCAAATACAAAGGTGTGGAATGGGCCAAACTTGGTGTAAATGTCGAAAACAACTTTGAACCGCTCTACACCATTCCTAAAGGCAAATCCAAAGTCATCAATGAACTTAAAGCTGAACTTAAAAAATGTTCCGCACTCTACCTTGCTACAGATGAGGACCGCGAAGGAGAAAGTATTTCTTGGCATTTGCTTGAACTTCTTAAACCCAAAGTCCCTGTCAAACGAATGGTGTTTCATGAAATCACCAAAGCTGCCATTACGGACGCACTCGAACACACACGCGATATTGATTTTCAACTTGTATCTTCTCAAGAAACACGTCGTATTCTTGATCGACTTGTAGGCTATACGCTTTCGCCGCTCATCTGGAAAAAAATTGCATACGGTCTATCCGCAGGTCGCGTACAATCTGCCGGGTTGCGCATGCTTGTAGAGCGTGAACGAGAACGCATTGCATTTGTGAAAGCAGAGTATTGGGATCTCAAAGCACTTTTATCCAAAGACAAAACAGATTTTGAAGCAAAGCTGATCCAAGTCGACAATCAAAAAATTGCATCTGGCAAAGACTTTGAACCCACAACAGGACAACTTAAAAAAGAAGATCAAGTGGTTGTGCTTTCAGAAAAAGATGCCAAAGAACTTCTTGCAGAGGTTAAAAAAGGCCCTTGGAAAGTTGAAAGTGTCGAAGAAAAAGATTTCACTTCCAAACCCTACCCTCCATTTATTACATCAACGCTACAACAAGAGGCTTCTAGAAAACTTGGGTTTACTGCACGCGTGACCATGAGAACGGCACAAGCGCTTTATGAGCAAGGGTTGATTACCTACATGCGTACAGATTCTCCCAATCTTTCTCAACAAGCCATCGATGCAACTCGAACACAAGTAAGTGAACTTTATGGAAAAGAATTTTTAAGCCAAGCGCCAAGACAATTTTCATCAAAGTCCAAAGGCGCACAAGAAGCCCATGAAGCCATTCGTCCTGCAGGTACAGAATTTAAAAAACCCGACGAAACTGGTTTGATCGATCGTGAATTTAAACTGTATGATTTGATTTGGAAAAGAACACTCGCGTCCCAAATGGCAGAAGCACAAAAAAGATCAATGCAAGTTCGCATTGCATCTGGTCGTGCTCTTTTTGCTGCAAGTGGTTTAAAAATTGTTTTTCCCGGATACTTACGCGTGTATGTTGAAGGAAAAGATGCACCGGAAGACGCGCTTGAAGATACAGAAACTTTACTTCCACATCTTGAACCCAAGAATGAAGTTGATTGCAAAAAACTAGAAGAAGTTTCACACGAAACAAAACCAGTCGCTCGTTACACTGAGGCTTCCTTGATTCAAGCACTGGAAAAATCTGGCATTGGTCGTCCATCAACATATGCAAGTATCATCTCAACCATTTTGGATCGAGACTATGCGTTCAAACAAGGCTCTGCCCTTGTCCCTACATATACTGGGTTTGTTGTTGTTCAGCTTTTGGAAAATCATTTTGAAGAACTTGTGGATTATAGCTTTACTTCTAAAATGGAAGAAACACTCGATGAAATTGCCAACGGCAATCAAGAATCCATTCCGTACCTAACACAATTTTATTTGGGTGCAAAAGGATTGCAAAAGCAAGTTGAGAAAAAAGAAGAAAAAATTGACCCTGAAGAAGCACGAGAAGTGAAACTTTCAAGAGCGTACAATGATGTTCAACTTCGTGTTGGTCGTTTTGGTCCGTTCCTTATTAAAAAAATGCCCAAAGGCGAAGAAGACATTCGTGCAAGTATACCCAATGACATTGCACCATCAGAACTCACAAACGAAAAAGTACAGGAAATCATTGAGGTCAGCCAAAAAGGCCCTCAGCCCATTGGTAAGCACCCTGAAACAGGTGACAACATCTACGCACTACTCGGACGCTTTGGCCCCTACGTTCAATTGGGTGAAATGACCGATGACAAACCAAAACCAAAACGAGCAAGCATCCCAAAAGAAATCAGCCCAACAGAAATTACACTGGATCAAGCTGTACAACTTTTAATTTTACCTAGAGAACTTGGCCCAGATCCAAAAACAGGAAACATGGTTAAGGCAAACAAGGGACGATTTGGACCCTATGTACAACTTGAAGGGGAATTTCGTTCCATCAAAGAACCAGATGATGTGTATACAATTGAGTTAGATCGTGCGCTAGAACTTCTTGCTGAGCCTAAAGTTTCACGAAGAGGTTCTCAAAAAATCAAAGAGCTTGGTGAACACCCAACAAGCAAAAAGAAAATTGACCTTATGAATGGAAAATACGGTCCTTTCTTAAAAATGGGCACCAAAAATTTTGGATTGGATAAGGAAATTGATTTAGACAAACTCACACTTGAAGAGGCTGTAAAAATCATCAACAGCAAAGAATAAGAAAGATAGTGTAGAAATGAACAATTTTACATTTACACATGTGCTAACAATTATTCTGTGCACATTCATTGCACTTGCCCCTACTATTTCAAACGCTGATGATCAAAATGAACTTTTAAAGAAATATCCAGCATGGCATCAGTTTCAATCTGACAAAGACACAATGGCCAAGCTTCACCAAATTGAAGCATTCATTACAAAACATCAGAATAAAAATATGATTGCTGTTTTTGATTGGGATGGAACACTTTATCATGAAAAAATCACCGTAAAACAACCCATCGAATTGCGTGACATATCTAAAAGCACGGACCTTTATTACGACTTTCGCAAAGGCAGTAGAAAAGGTGTTCTTGAAGAAGCTGGTCAACCAACCTTCCATATTTGGTCTGCAACACACGCAAGCAACCAAACAAAGAAATACAAAAACCTCAACCTAGTTCCCATGAGGGTCAGCGCAAAACTTTCATCAAAAGAAAATTTTATAAACGTCGTTGATTATGACAACCGTCTTGAAGGAGAAGAAGTTATTGCAGGAAAAAGTGTAGCTTCAATCGACGAGTACAATAAATTTGCACAGATCGCCACCTTTGAGGCAGGCATGACCCCTGAAAACATGCATAAAGCAGTAAAAGCTTATCTTTATGATTATGAACCATGTCAGTATGCGTTTTTTCCCGTTTTGGATGTGTATCACCGATTCGTTGAAACAGGATTTCATGTTTGGATTGTTACAGGAAGCAACCCCTATTATGTAAAACCAGTTTTACAAGAAATCGAAAACAAGTGCCTGCGAACAGACGGAACTAAATACAACTTTGAAATTGATAACAAAGTATTCAATCCAGATTCGGACAGAATGTATGGAAACTTTGCACAGGTAACAAACGCAAGCAAAAAATCAATTGTCTTTAATGATATGCTGGACGATACGCGCATTCGACCGTATGCTCGCTTATTTGACTTCGAAACAAACCAATTTGTAGACCCAAAATCTGATCGCGCAAAACAATTGGAAACACTTGATTATCGTTACATCAACAATCGTCTTGGAAAGACCATCACAGTTGGTGGATACATTGAACATAAAGAAAAAAGCCAAGTTGTGTTTATTGCGGGCAATAGTAGCAGCGATCAAAACATGCTTGAATTTAACCTTTCAAGACCCGATACAATGGTAATGGGCGTCAATCCACATGGCGGGTTTGGTGAATTTCTGGCGAGCCTTCCAAGTGCAAGAAGCATATCACTACAAGTGATGAGTCAAAATGAGCATAAGACGCTTACGAAATAATGTTAGGCGCATCAAACACTCTTTACTACGTTGTTTTGAAAAAGACTTGATCTTACAGGTCGCTGGGTCTATGTTCACGGTAGATTAAAAACATTCAATACGTTTTAAGAAGGAGTTATACATGTCTTATACATTACCACCACTACCCTATGCAGATAACGCGCTTGACCCTGTCATTTCAGCAAATACATTGAGCTTTCACTACGGCAAGCACCATCAAGGATACTGCACCAAATACAATGCTGCCATTGAAAACACACCCATGGCTGATATGCCACTTGAGGATGTCATCAAACAAACAGCAAGCGATGCATCCAAAAAAGGAATTTTTAACAATGCTGCACAAATCTACAACCATACATTCTACTGGCACTCCATGAGAAAAAGTGGCGGTGGCACACCTTCTGGCAAGGTGTCTGATTTGATCAAAGACACTTGGGGAGATTTTGATACATTCAAAAAAGAATTTACAGACAAAGCTGGAACACTTTTTGGATCTGGCTGGACGTGGTTGATCAAAGATGGATCAAAGTTAGCAATTGTTCAAACCAAAGATGCCGAAACACCGATCACGCAAGGCAAGACACCACTGATCACGATTGATGTGTGGGAGCATGCGTACTATTTGGATTACCAAAACCGCCGCCCTGATTACATCAACGCGTTCATGGACAAGTTGGTAAACTGGGATTTTGCAAACCAAAACCTTGGTTAAAGCAACCTCCTGTCCATCGTAGCCCATAGGGCGAAGATGGAGGATTTCGCAAACCAAAATTTTGGCTAATTACCCAGATTGTACTTTTGAAGTTTATTCCCGCCGTCGAATGGCTCAGGCCTTACAGGCCTTGCGCTTGAGTTCTCCTCTGGGATTAAACTTCACCATCTAGTTTTTTTTGATCAAAATACGCGATCATTTTTGATAATCTTAGAACAGATGGGGTCGTGTCGTACAAGTCGTGCGAAGTCGACTTGGTAGGCGCGACTCCATCTGTTCAATACAGCGTAAAAGCACCTTATGGCTTATAGAAATTCAATTTCAGCATACAGGGGCAAATGGTCTGATACGCCATTGCCTGTTCGCACTTGAAAAGATCGTGGCGTTTGATCCTCATTGAGCATCCAGTGCTTTTGCACAACCTGAATAGAATCTGGCACAACTTTCCAAGAGGCTTCTTTGGAGATTAAAATCATATCCAAAAAAGACCAAGATTTCTCAGGTGGATAATACTGAGTCCCCTTACAACCATGGCATTGCAAGTGTAAAGCTTCCCACGACGGCAGAACATGATTCTCCAGCATATGAACTTTTTGATTTTCGCTTGCTGGAACATTAAAATCTCCTGCTGCAATTTGATAGGGGTTGCTGTTTGCCTTTTGCAGTGAACGTAAATAGTCAAAAGCTTGTTCTCTAAAAGTATGCGGATGAAACGGTGCAGGAAAGTGATTGGCATACACAGTGATCTCACGATCTTCTGCTTGCAAATGCACTTCTAGAATACCGCGTGTATCGTACTTGATTTGTTGATTCATTTTTGTAAATGGAATTGGATGCAGCGTCGGTTTTCTTGAAAGCGGAAATCGGCTTACCACTGCCACATCAATACCACGAAGATCGTCTCCTTCCAGAAGAACAATCGTTTGATAGTTAGATGTCTGTAGATACTTTTGCACCCATAGCTTTAGCACTTGTACGTTTTCAACCTCTTGCAAAACCAAAATGTCTGGACCACTGCCAGAAACACTTTGGATGACTCTGGCAAGCTGAGACATTTTTTGGTGAACAGCTTCATCTGACCAGTTCAAAAACAAGCACTCCTCCCTCCATGATTTTTTATCAATCCGATTGCATTTTTGAATATGTTCTTTGGACTCTTTTTTTTCGTAGGGTAAAAACGTTTCATCACTTTTTTGTGGGTCATCCTGCGTATCAAAAAGGTTCTCAACGTTATACGTCATGACGGATATTTTTTGTGATTTTTGAACTGGATTTGCCCGTACAAACAGGTAACGTAGGGACAGCAAACCCATCATTGATATTACGACGAGGAAATACCTTATGTTTTTGTTTATTTTATTTGTTTTACTCATGTTGATACTCACCTTTTACGGCAACATTGCCATTGGGTGGTTTGGAGCCAATCTGATCACATTTTTTCTTTGGGCGCAAATCCATCCGGGATTCTGGTTTTACGCTTGTTTACTGATCGCCCTCTCAATTTCTATCGTCTTTTTCTTTCCCCCTGTTCGAAAGCAGCTTCTTACACCAACCATTTTTAAACTTGCAAAGGGCATGCTTCCTACCATTGGCGAAACCGAGCGAATTGCGCTGGAAGCTGGAACTGTGTGGTGGGACAAAGAACTTTTCAGTGGAGCACCCAATTTTCCAAAAATGTTTTCATTTTATGAAAAGCCGCTTTCTGATGAAGAGCAGGCTTTTCTTAATGGGCCTGTCGAAAAACTTTGTCACATGATTGACGATTGGAACATTCAACAACGTTGGGACATGCCACTTGAAGCTTGGGATTTTATAAAAAAGAATAAATTTTTTGGCATGATCATTCCCAAAGAATATGGCGGTCTTGGATTTAGTGCAAGAGCACATTCAGAAGTCGTATTGAAATTAGGAAGTCGTTCTACCACTGCCGCGGTCACTGTTATGGTTCCGAACTCGTTGGGCCCTGCGGAACTTATCCTTCAATATGGAACAGACGAACAAAAAAACTACTACCTTCCACGCCTTGCAACTGGAGAAGAAATTCCGTGCTTTGGATTAACAGAACCAACTGCAGGCAGTGATGCTGGTGGCATGCGAAGCATTGGTGTTGTTTGTAAAGAAACATTTGATGGACATGAAGTCACTGGCATTCGTTTAAACTGGGAAAAAAGATGGATCACACTTTCTCCCATCGCAACTGTCCTTGGCATAGCCTTTGTACTTCATGACCCAGACCATCTTTTGGGTGACCAAGATGAAGTTGGCATTACTTGCGCTTTGATTCCTTCTGATGTGTCGGGCGTACATATTGGACGACGTCACAACCCACTCCATAGTTCTTTCTACAATGGGCCGACATGGGGTAAAGATGTTTTCATTCCGCTTGATTACATTATTGGTGGCCCTTCGATGGCTGGTCAAGGTTGGCGCATGCTCATGGAATGTTTGGCCGTAGGAAGATCCATTTCCTTGCCTGCTCTTAGCATTGGCAATGCAAAACTTTCACTGCGCACGGCATTTACATATGCAAACATTCGCGAACAATTTAACTTACCCATCGCACGCTTTGAAGGGGTAGAGGAAAAGCTGGCTGACATTATCGGCTGGACTTATCTCATGGATGCAGCACGCACATTAACTGTGGGCGGTGTAGACACCGGTGAACACCCTTCAGTTATATCTGCGATCATGAAAGCGTACACCACTGAGCTTGGTAGGAAAGTTGTCAATCATGCAATGGACATACGCGCAGGTGCTGAAATTACGTTGGGCCCCAAAAACATTTTAGGCAACATTTATACTTCGTTACCGATCAGCATAACGGTAGAAGGTGCCAACATTCTTACACGTACGCTTATCATCTATGGACAAGGAGCCATTCGTTGCCATCCCTTTATTCAATCTGAGATTGAAGCCATTGGAAAAGATGATGTTGATGAATTTGATCAAGCGTTTTTTGGTCATATTGCTTTTGTTTCTAGAAATGCAATACGAGCATTCTTATTAAGCCTTACCAATGGAGTATTGGCCAAGGGACATGGAAACAAGCACACAGCTTCTGTCGTGAAACAACTTTCTCGAATGAGCGCAAACTTTTCTTTTCTTTCTGATACCTGCATGGGTGTTCTTGGCGGTGCACTCAAAAGAAAAGAAAAACTCAGTGGACGATTGGCAGATTGTTTATCATGGATGTACTTAACAACTGCAACAGTAAAACGTTATCTTGATCATGATAAAGACCCGCTTGAAACACCCATTATGCTGTGGGCAAGTCAGTATGGGCTCTATCAAGTACAAGAAGCCATGATTGGTGTTCTCCAAAATTTGGGCTTTATAGGTGCGGTTCTTCGAAGAATGTTATTTCCTTGGGGAAGAACAATCTCGCATCCATCCGATCACTTGGGCCACAAAGTTGTACAAGCGGTATATCAACAAGGAATTTTTGATCGCCTTACACACGGCATGTTTATCCCCCAAGATGGATCTGAAGGCCTTGGGCTTTTAGAAAAAACATACGCGACGATTCAAAAGTGCAAAGATCTTGATGATAAAATCAAAAATGCCATCAAAGAAAAAACGATTTCAAAAGGACATCAAGCATTTGAACAAGCGTTAGAAAAAGATGTTATTACTGAACTTGAATATGCAACACTGGTTGAAAGAGAAAATCTCAAACTTCAAGCCATTCAAGTCGATGATTTTGATAAACATGAATTTTCAAGACGATCTTCTTAAAAATGAGATGCAATCTGTTTGCAGATCCATTCTGGATCATCGACTGGAATATCGTGCCCTGCCTCTTCATGGAAAACGATAGGCAATTGAAATTTTGAAGCAATCGCCTCTATACAAGAGACATCAACAAAATGATCTTTTTTAGATGCCAGAAGAAGAATATTTTTTTGTGGCAAGCTTTCGCATCGATATCTTGATGCCGCCCAAAGCTGGTGAAAAACGGTTTTTTTTACAATTGGGTGTTCTTTTTGTATCTCAACCCATGCCTGAATAAGCGATCGATCATGATGCATATTGGTTGTAAGTTCATAAATGATTTTTTCTCGCACATCGGGCTGGTCAAAATATACAAAAAGTGTTGTAAGCTTCGATATATTTTTTATATTCATGCGCTTATACCACGGTGACAAATTAGCAAAGCTGGTATTGATCCATACACACTGATCAAAGCGTGACGGTTCTTTCTGAAGCATTGCGCTTGAAACCATGGCACCCAATGAATGTGCAAGAACGTTGACTGTTTTCAATGAGCGTTTATCCATTTGTTCAAATACATGATCTGCGATTGCTTCAATGCTTTGAACACCCTCACCTTGATAAAACTCTCCAACACCGGGAAAATCAATACATTCAACTTGTGTTGAAAATTTTTTTTCAAAAACAGAAGGAAAATCTCCCCAATGCATCTTTTCTCTTGAAAGTCCTCTGAGAAATAACCATGGGCAGTTGTTCATGGTTGCAAATTCCAATAGGAAATGGCTTTTTCCCGAACATCACTGACTTTATGTGAAGGAAGATCAACCCATTTTTGATGGGATACAACAGCACGGGTTAAAAAATCAAAGAGCACCAAATGTCTTCGAAAAGTTCGATGTTTTCGATGTTCTTTCATTGGGTTGAACATCCCCATAAGCGAAAAAATATGCTTGGGGCTTTTTTTGAGCCATGCCCAAGAACCCAACTCTAACGTCATCGGCATAAAAAAGTGCCGTGGATACTCTTTTTCTTGTTCCAATGATAAGTAATCCCATAAATCACCATGCGTTTGATACCTTACAGACTGGGGCTCAAAGCGATACACATGAAATGGATATGCTTTATCCAACATGCTTTTAAGTTGATAAGCTTGGGCGATAAACTTAAAAGGTTCTCGTGTGTATGCATAAGGAAACCAAAGTTGGTCTTGAGAACCAAATCCAGAATGAATATCCAACGAAATACTTGTCGTGGAAGGAAACAAATACTTTTGTACAACATCGCACAAAGCTTGCGACTCTACTTCCATAGGCGCACCTTTTCTTCCACGATACCATGGAAGATACTTACTCACACGATGACCACCCCAAATATGATACCAGCGGACAATATCAGAATCGATGGGTGCATTTCTCATAATATCTACATCATTCTGATTTGATCTTTTTTGCTCAAGCATACCAATAGGATTTACAAGAGGCATAAACACAAACTGCATATGTCGTAAAATTGAGTGCAACATTTTATCCCATGGCATCAATTCAGCGATTGCACCAAGGTACGACAACAAAACTTTTGTTCCAATACGTTCAAGTCCGTGCACGCCGCCAAAAAAGCCAATTGTTGGCGCACTCTTACGCTTTGACCCCATACGAATAACGTACAACGGAAAAGATGCATTTTTTTTCACTGAGTTGGCAACAATTTCAATATCCGCATAAGGTTCTAACCGAGCTACAATTTTCTCTAGCATTTCAAATTCTTCAAAGCTTTGTTTCATAATCCCTATTCTTTTTTATAAGATCACTAATAATTTTATTCCGTTGAATGACGTCATAATGCACAAAAGCAAATCCTAGAAAAATAACGTTTACAAACAAAAATACGATAAACAAAATCAACTGATCATATGCAATCACAATAAGTCTAGGATCCCAGAACATAACTTGCTTGGTATGTGTCGATTGTATGAATTTAAAGTTCAAATAGACCTTGTTATGGAAATAGTAAAAATATGTTGTCATCTGAATCACAATAAAGAAGTAAAATGCATATTTAAAAAACACCAACGCGCGATGGTAGGGTTTTTCTCGAGCAATATCCTTTAAAATGATTTTTTGATAAAACGACATGGCGTAACGCCTTATTGTATCACAGGTTTTGGCCTTTAAAGATTATTTTTCCCATCATTTCAAAAACTTGGTATGAAAAGTTACTATGGAATGGATCATAAGTTTACTCATACTAACCGCCCTAGAGATCATTCTAGGGATCGATAATATTGTTTTAATCTCTATAACAACAAGCAAACTACCCCCTGAGCTCAAACCCAAAGCAAGAAAAATTGGTCTTACGCTTGCGCTTGTCATGAGAATTCTCATGCTTTCTCTAATTGCATGGATGATCAAACTTACCCAGCCCATTTTTGAGGTTTTTAACCACGCCTTGAGCATGCGAGATCTAATTTTGATTGTAGGTGGAATGTTTCTGGTTGCTAAAGCAACACTAGAAATTTATGAATTTGTCGAAGCAAGCAATAACCATCAAAAAGAAGTATCGGCGCCCGGTCAGTTTGCCAAAGCTATTTGGACGATTGTTATGTTTGATCTTATCTTCTCACTCGATTCAGTATTAACTGCGGTTGGTCTTGTTAAAGAGGTATGGATTATGATTGCAGCTGTCATCATTGCTGTCATTTTTATGATTATATTTGTTGATCAAATTAGCGAGTTTGTTGAAAAGTCGCCATCTATACGTATTTTAGCCTTATCGTTTTTGGTTCTTATTGGAGTGCTTTTGCTTGCAGAAGGGTTCGGACAACATTTTAACCGAAATTTTGTGTATTTTGCGATGGTCTTTTCACTTTTGATCGATTTTTTGACCAAACGACATCATAAAAACAGAGAAAAACCTTCATAAACTCTTAATACCCTCGAAGATTGACTCTGTTCTTCAATTCAGTGTAGAACAGAGTAGATCCATGAAGCTAGCCCATAAAATTCTTAAAATCGATCGCGTTTTAAAAGACTATCAATCCATTCCAACAGCGAATACACCTCAACAGTACATAGAAAACATTCTGGAATACTACAACGTTCAAATGGACTTTAATGAAGAACATCTTGATCGAATCTCCTCCTCTGGTCCTACTGTGGTCGTGGCCAACCACCCTTTTGGGGGCATAGAGGGCATTATGCTTGCTAGTATTCTTTTATCTGTAAGAAACGACATTAAAATTCTTGCTAACCCCATGTTAAAAGAGTTCAAAGAACTCGATCCAATTTTCCTTTATACTGAGCCCTACCAAACAACAGAAGCCTATCGAAATAATATTCAAGCGACCAAACAAGCGTTTCAGTGGTTGAAAAAAGGAGGGATGCTTGTTCTATTTCCGGCAGGCGAAGTATCTCATATTACATGGACCAATTGGAATATACGAGACCCACAATGGGGAAACAGCATTGTACGGATGATTCGAAAAACAAATGCAAACGTTGTTCCAGTATATTTTCATGGCCACAACAGACTTATTTTTCAAATTGCAGGTCTGATTCATCCATCTCTTCGCACTGCACTTTTGCCAAGAGAATTGATCAATAAAAGAGGTAAAACATTTCATGTTTCTATTGGGAAAAAAATATCTTATCGTAAAATTCCCTTTGAACTCAATGATGAAGAAATCGCATCGTATCTTCGATTCAGAACGTACATGCTCAAAAAATCCAAAACAAAATCTCGTATACGCGATGCTGTAAAAAAGATCATGCAAAGCCGAAAAAAAATGCAAATGGTCGCAGCTCACAAAGGCACCTATATTTTGACAGACGAACTATCAAAACTTCCAGATCACCAAAAACTCGACCAAGCCAAAGATTTCTCAGTGTACTACGCATACCCTTCTCAAATTCCAAATTTGCTTCACGAAATCGGACGATTGCGGGAAAAAACGTTTCGTCGTGTAGGTGAAGGCACTGGTAAAAAGATTGATCTGGATCACTTTGATGAATACTACATGCATCTTTTTGCTTGGAACAATGCACGTAAAGAAATGGTCGGTGCGTATCGCATTGGCCTTGTCGATGAAATTCTACGAGAAAAAGGCGTTGAAGGGCTCTATACACGACAACTGTTTGAATTCGACGAAAGCTTTGTTCAAAACATCACCCCTGCACTTGAGTTAGGTCGATCATTTATACGAACAAAATATCAAAAGGATTATGCCTCTTTATTGATGCTCTGGAAAGGCATTGCAAAATTTGTGGTTCACAATCCCAAATACCACACATTGTTTGGCACAGTCAGCATCTCCAACGAATACTCAAATTTTTCAAAGCACCTCATTATGGATTACGTCAAAAGGTTTACCTTTGATGATGCGCTTTCTCGTCAAGTTAAACCCATTTCCCCACCCAAAGGGAAAATGAAACTTAAAGAGATGGAAGAATCACTTTTGTATACATTCATCCAAGAGATTGAGGATGTTTCCGAGATGATTTCTGATTATGAGATGGAATACCAAGGTGTACCCGTTCTTCTTAAGCACTACCTTAAACTTGGGGGTAAAATCATAGGCTTTAACGTGGATCCAGAATTTCAAAATTGCGTAGATGGGTTGATTCTGGTTGACCTTCGAAAAACGGAATCCAGAACACTGAAGTTCTATATGACCAAAGAAGGCCATGAACAGTTCAGCCGTTTTCACAACCTTCCTCTGGCTGCCGGTAGCAAACCCTAAAAATAACGCGCTGCCTATATCCTATTGAAATCATAAGAACTTTTGTTACCCAAACGTTGTTATTTTCTACACAGTGTTGTTATAATGGTGGCAAAGATGACCTATCAACCCATTCGTTCTCAGCTAGACTCCTCCCCAATTAAAACGGGCTTGTGGAGAAGATTTGTTGCTCTAATTATTGATGTCTTTTTGTTTTCGTATGTTTCCTTGCTTTTATTTGTTCTAGTTATCAAAATGGAAGCGTTACAATTTTTGATTCTATATCCCCTTGTTCCAATTTTATATGATTGGGGTTTTCATTATTTTTCTCAAGCTACCCCTGGAAAAATGATCATGGGCATTGAACTTGTCAATTCAAAAGATCTAAAGCCAAATGCATTCAAACTACTTCTTCGTAGTATTGTAAAATATATCTACAGTTTTTCTCGTATCATTCAAGTCGCAAGCATTTTTTTAAGTTTTGCTACATACCTTTTGTTTATCATTTCGTGTCTTTTTGTAGGTTTCTCATCAAATAAAAAATCTATACATTGCTATATGAGTCAAACTCACAATATTTCAAGAAAACCGTGTCCATTTTTTCAGGGATTTCTTATCTTTGTTTTAACCATTTTATTTTCAATAGCTCTATATGGAACAAGCTTCTTTATATTAAAGGACACATTAGCTAATACTCTTCAAAACATTCCAAGCGTATTGGGAACTTATATTGAAAAACAAACAACAAAAGCAATACAAAAACAAGTCTCAAGCGGTGAAATACTACCAGACGCAGCGGATCGCTATAAGAAACTTGCTGATGATATCTCAAGTTTAATGAAAAGTGCATCAAAAGATCGAAAAATGAGTCAGCGTCAACTTGGAGATGAGATGAAAACAATATATTCCAAATTCATTGTAGAAGAGGTGGATGCACTGCTGCAATCAAATAAAATTACATTAACCCAAGCAAATGAGATCAAGGGTAGATTTTCTAATCCGAATAGCTACGAAGTAGAGGATGTAGGAGACATTGTTCTTGAACTAGAAAAACTACAGAAAAACAAAGCGCTAGAATATACACCGATTCAATCTATACAATTTGTTGATCAAGTGATGTACAACGATGCCTTTGCAAAACTTGACCCAAAGGCTTTTGATGTTGATCAAGATCTTGTACAGAGTTTTGAGTCTCTACTTGTACTTCCTGTTCGAAATGGGATGAATTCAATTTCTTTTGGTTTCTACCTTCCCATTCTTCCTAACCTCATTGAAGTTCCTCAATCACTTCATTTTCGAACCGATCCAATCTTTAATGTCCATAAGCAACAAATCAAATATCAAATGACTACTCCTGTTTTTGAACTTAAAGATCAAAAGTACCTCTTTGCTTCATCAACACTTACATATGATGGCGTACCCATTGATGAAATACGCGTCAATTTTGCGTTCAAGCTACCCACCAATGTACGTAAAATTGGCATTCTCTCAACCGAAATTAAAGAAGAATACTACGAAAATCATCAAAGAATTTCTAAGGTACAATTTTCTGACAAGATATTAGAATTTACCTTTGCTGGCATTCAAGAAAATTTCCTTGGCATTGTTGCATACACTGAAGATGAAGAAATAATTCCAACAATAACACACAAAACAAAAGATATTTCCTCCTCAGTGACTGTTCACTCCTATACATTTGAAGAACAGCCTCACCGCGTTGATCTCATGGTTGCGGAAAACTTCTATGAGAAATTTATTCCAGCTGTCATAAAGCTAGATCGAACTTTTATTCGAGCCAGAGATTACCTCATAACTTTCAACCCACAACCAAAGCAATACTTTAAAAAATCAGTGCTCGATACGCATGAAATTGAATCAAAAAAATATAAAATCAAGATCGATAATAAAAAACTTACCATAAACTCTCTTGATTTTGGTACGATCAAAGAAAATGATTGGATTCATGTTGAAGGCAAAAAGGTTTATATCAATGGAAAAGTTGTTAATTAAAAACTCGAATGAGTTGCCCACTATCCGTTGAAATATAAATGTCATCCCCCACAACTTTTACATTCCTTACTCTTTGATTCCGTTCAGTTAGCCAGCGAAGTTCCTTAAAGGAACCCCCATTTTTCACTAGAAGATTAAGATGCATTCCAGCAAGCGCTCCTGATAAAAAAGCCCCTTTTATTTCAGGAAATGCATTTCCAAAATACATACTAAGGCCGCAGGGTGCTATTGAAGGGACATAATAGTACATGGGTTGTTCCATATTCTTGCGATGGGTACTGCCATCACCAATCTTTGGTCCATGGTACTCCCGACCATAAGTAATCACTGGCCAGCCGTAGTTTTTCCCTTTTTGAATCAGATTGATTTCGTCTCCACCACGAGGGCCGTGTTCTTGTTCCCATAATTCCCCCTTGGTTATGTCAAAATACAAACCTTGTGGATTTCTATGCCCATAACTCCAAATTAAAGGGTTAACACCTTTCTGATTGGTAAATGGATTATCCGTTGGCACAACACCATCCTCTTTCATCCTGTACACTTTTCCATTGTCCGATAAAAGATCTTGCGCACGCTCACGTTGACCACGATCACCAACGGTAAAAAATATAAAACCTTGACCATCAAAAACAATACGGGACCCGAAATGGATAGAATGTGTAGAACCTGTGTTTGATGTAAAAAGCACTTCTAGATTTTCAAGTTTGTTTTTTATTAATTTTGCGCGAGCAATTCTTGTCTCAAATGATTGATTAACTTGTACAGAATAAGAAAGGTACACCCAATTATTTTTTTCAAACTCCGGATGCAGCACAACGTCTAGAAGGCCACCTTGGCCATCATGATAAACATCAGGGACATTGGCAATTAACTGGTGATTATTGACTTTGTTGTCAAATACCCACATCTCCCCTTTTCGCTTTGTATAAATAACTTTATTTTGATCGATATGATCAAAACCCCAAATCACACCATCAACAGCAAATACCTCTTGAACTTGATAGGCAAACGTTTTCTGCTGATAGCAGCTAAAAAAGTTAAAAAGACAAATAAACGTAATCATAAATCGACGCAACATGGTCTCGACTGTAGCACATGAAATCAAAAAGAAAAAACTCTCTATCTTGGCCCTAAAAATGTCGATTTTGCTACAATCTCTTCTTGGCTTCCTTCATCACGAACAAGAACTTCGATCGGAAATGATTGCCGGTATTTTTCTTTGGGCATGCTCACAAAAACCGGAATCCGTTGATCACCCAATTTTGGAATTGTTATTTTTGCTATGGGTATTGTAAAAACAACGCTTTCTGTAGGTTGAGGAATAATCACGTAGGTTCTTTCAAAACGATCTTTATTAAAAAGATGAATTTCAAACTGGTTTTGAATATCACTCTGAGAGAAGGTATAAGGCGAACCTTGAGACCTTAACATATTGGCTTCAAAATTTGTTCTTTTGGATACCATGGTTGTTGAAACAATGGCCCCAATGACCAATAACACAGCATAAACAAATATTCTTGGACGCAAAATCCTTTTGGGCTGATGGACCAAACCATTGTAGGAATCATAGCGAATTAAACCTTTTGATTGACCCACTTTATCCATAATTTCATCACACGCATCAATGCAGTTTGCACATCCAATACACTCCATCTGCAAGCCATTACGAATATCAATTCCAGTAGGACAGACTTGTACACAACGTCCACAGTCAATACAATCCCCACGATTTTGATCCTTTGCCTTCCCCCGTGGTTCTCCGCGCATAGGATCGTATCCAATGACGAGAGAATCATCATCTGTCAAAACGGATTGCAATCTTCCATAAGGACAAATAATAAGACAGAGTTGCTCTCTAAACCAACCATAGTTAAATGTAAGAAGTAGCGTTAGAAAAACAATCCATCCAAATACAACTGGATGCGTAGACACATCAACTGTCCACATTTCATAATAAACGTTCAACTGAACAAAATACAAAACAATAAAGTGCGCAAGAATGGCGGAGATAAGCACATAGGCAAGTGATTTTATGATCAAATTTCTATAATACAATTTGTCTTTTTGTGTATGACGTTTAAAAAATGCGGCTTGTGAGCCTTCAATCCATCGCTCTACTCTTCTATAGATCCCTTCCAAAAAAACAGTTTGTGGGCACGCCCATCCACAAAAAATTCTACCTACAAGAGCTGTAATAAAAAAAAGTGAAAAAGCAACACCCGTAACCAGAAAAAAAATCAGATAAATATCTTGTGCATTAAATGAAAATCCAAAAAGAAAAAAACTTCGATGCTGAATATCAAATAGAATGAGTCGATCTTCACCAACATATAAAAAAGGCAGGATCAAAAAATTTAAGATCATCAAAGGATGAACGATTTTTTTTAAGGATTGATATTTTCCAGATACTTCCGAAGGAAAAAGAATTCTTCGATGTCCATCTGCTTTTAGAGAATTCGTATATTCGTATTTACCAAGTGTGGCCATGAGACCATCTACTCTTGCACTTTCTCGCCTTGCGCTTCTTTGCCTCCAGCTACATTTGTATTCTTAAGGGTTAGTACATAGGCTACAACTTGCTGCATTTGCTTAGAAGTTAGCACACCTTTCCACGCAAGCATGCCTTTTTCAACCACGCCATTTTCTACTGTATGAAAAATAGAAACAGGATTTGCACCATGAATCCAATATGCATCTGTTAAGTTTGGGCCAATTCCACCGCCGCCATTGGCAGCATGACAAACAACACAGTTTTGAGCATATATGTTTTGCCCTTCACTTACATCATTAGTTGAACTTACAAGCTCAAATAGCGATTCGTCAGTCAACTCTTCTTTTGTTGATGAGCCCTCATACATGGCTAAATGTTGTTTATACTTTTCTTCAAAACGCTGTTCTTGTGTTTGACCGCCAAAGTTATGGTAGTAAATCCAATAGCAAAAACTGAAAACAACTGTAATAACAAAGGTTCCAACCCACCATTTGGGCAGATCGTTGTCGTATTCTTGAATGCCATCATACTGCGAATCACGTAATTGATCTTTATCATCTGACATGCTCTTACTCCTCCGTTTCCAACGGAATATCTGCTATTTCGTTATACTTTTGTTTTGACCCTTTACGAAAAGTCCAAGCAACAATGCCTAAAAAAATAAACCAAAACAAAACTAACCCTATAATTACAAGGGTCAAGGGTGATGCAGACGCCATTTGCTCTTTGATCACTTTGCACCCTCAACAACTTCGTGCTTACCCAATCGCTGTAAATACGCGATAAGGGCAACCATTTCCGTATCCCACTCCGTTGTAATTTGATCTTGGGAAAGATTATCCTGGATACTTTTTGCTTCTTGCTCAGCCAAAAATGCCGCATCTTGAATCTCGTAATCAGAGTATTGAACACCCAGCCTTGAAAGCCCTTTTACCTTGATGCTTATAATTGACGGATCAAACTTTCTTGTGGCAAGTGCTGCATAGGCTGGCATGATCGATCCAGCAGATATTGCTCTAGGATCAATCATATGGTTGTAGTGCCATGAGTTCGGGTATTTGCCTCCGAGGCGAAATAAATCCGGTCCAGTTCGTTTAGAACCCCATAGGTGTGGATGATCGTTTGCATATTCCCAACTCTCGGATGCGTCGCCATACCGTAATTTTTCTGCCACAAATGGACGCACCATTTGCGTATGACAGTTATTACAACCCTCTCGAATGTAAATATCACGTCCTACAAGTTGCAAAGGTGTATAAGGCTTTGCAACTGCTGTCATAGGCACTGCATCTTTGACTGTAACTGCAGGAATGATTTGCACCATTCCACCAATTAAAATAGCAATCAAAGTAAGAATGGTAAAAAGCAGTGGCTTTCCTTCAAGCACATGATGCCATGAATGCCCCTTGATTTGATCCATTTTGAAGCCAAACAAGAAAAAACATGCCACAACAAAAAGAACGGATACAACAAACAAAAGCATAAAATGAATGAGATCTGTTGTAACAAACCCCAAAAGCACTGCCATACCAACAAACATAACCAACAGAGTTGGACTAAAAACCAATCGCTTCCAAGAAATATCCTCTTCGTCTTCCTTTGCGATTGTTACTTCTACTGTTGATTCAACTGGTTTACCTGATCGAATGGTTTTAAAAATATTGTACGCCATGACAATGAACGCACTCAAATACATCGTTCCGCCAACCAGACGCATCATGTACATGATGCGTGATTTATTGATCGCTTCTAAAAAGTTTGGATAAAGAAGTGTGCCCTCAGAAGTCAACGCTCTCCACATCAAGCCTTGTGTAATACCACTTGCCCACATTGCAGCGACGTAAAGAAGAATTCCAAATAACCCAATCCAGAAATGAAAATTTGCTAATTTTTCAGAATAAAGTTTGGTACCAAACAACCTTGGAACCATCCAGTACAGCATACCTGCAGCCATAAAGCCGTTCCACCCCAGCGCACCACCGTGAACATGACCAATGATCCAATCTGTACTATGTGCCAATGCGTTGACAGACTTTACAGACAGCAAGGGCCCTTCGAATGTAGACATGCCATAGAAAGTAACCGCTGCAGCAAAAAGCTTTACGACTGGATCTGTTCGAAGTTTATCCCATGCACCGCGAATGGTTAGAAGACCATTGATCATACCGCCCCAACTTGGTGCCCATAAGGCAACCGAGAACACAACCCCAAGGTTTTGTGCCCAATCTGGAAGTGCTGAGTATAACAAGTGATGCGGACCTGCCCAGATATATAAAAAAATGAGCGCCCAGAAATGAATGATAGAAAGTCTGTAAGAATATACAGGGCGGTTCACTGCCTTGGGAATGAAGTAGTACATGATGCCCAAAATGGGTGTTGTTAAGAAAAATGCAACCGCATTATGTCCATACCACCACTGCACAAGCGCATCTTGAACACCTGCAAAAATTGAATAAGACTTGCCTAATCCAACTGGCAGCGCCAAGTTATTAACAATATGCAAAACAGCAATCGTTACGATGGATGCAATATAAAACCAGATTGCAACATAGATATGCTTTTCATTACGCTTTTTTAAGGTCCAAAAAAAGTTAATCGCAAAAACAACCCAGACAAAGGTAATGGCGTAGTCAATGGGCCACTCAAGCTCTGCATATTCCTTGGATTGTGTAATCCCAAGTGGAAGTGTTATGGCTGCAGCAACAATAATAAATTGCCAACCCCAAAAATGAATTTTACCAAGTAGATCGCTCGCCATTCTTGTTTTAAGGAGTCGTTGGGTAGAATAATATACGCCTGCAAAAATCATATTGCCCACAAAAGCAAAAATAACCGCATTGGTATGTAAGGGTCGAAGACGCCCAAAAGTAAGATAAGGTTCAACGTTTACTTGCCAGAACGCCATTTGAAGCGCAATCAAGACGCCCACAAGCATGCCCACAATTCCCCAAATAACAGTGGCATAGGAAAAACAACGAACAATTTGGTCGTTATAGGTTACGGTTAGGCTTTTTGTCTGCATGTTGGTCTTCCTCTAAAGGTAATAATGATAACTCCTCTATATGATCAAAATCTTGGTTTTTCACGGAGTGTAGAAAAAGAACCACGGCCCCAACCACCAAAACAATGCTCACAAATATTAAAAGTATCAAAATATTCATAAATCAATATGATTTACATCAGCTTTTTTCATTTTACATATTGTGACGATGATCACAAAAAGGGAGCTCAAAGGCATAATTACAGCACATAACAGTGGTGTAATCCACCCTGCCATGGCCAACCCGATGGTAACCATATTATAAATCACCAAAAAACGTAAATTAAACCTGGTTGCGGAATAAAGCTCATCCGATATCAAGAATAAGCGCGAAAGCCATTTCATCGAAAAAGAAAGAAAATAGAGATCTGCTTTTTGTGATAATTGCAAGCGTCCATGCAAAGACAATGCACTTACTTTTGCACTATCAAGTGCCAATTGATCATTGAGTCCATCTCCAATATACATTGTAGGAGATGAAGAGATATTAGATATAATACTTCTCTTTTGATCAGGTGTGCATTGTGAAAAAACATGTTCTTCTTTGAAATGCAATGATTTGGCAAGTGCATAAACTCTATGGCTTTGATCACCACTAACCATAAATGTATGCTTTGCTTTTTTCTCAAGTGATTCTAAAACTTCTTTCATATCTTCTTGAATAACTTCCTCAAATTGAAATGTTTTAAGCTTATTCTCCCCTTTATAGAATTGCACCTCATACTCCAGACGTTCTTCTTTGTTTTTCACATGCAATGATCGTCCTAAATAATATGAATCACCTTGGTACTTAAAGTGAAGTCCCTTCCCCACTTCTTCACGAACATCCATAGCAACAACTTCAAGTTGTAAACTGGCCATGCGTTCATAGATCGCTCGACTTGCGGGGTGATAACTTCGAGAAACTGCATTAAATAATGCCTTTTGATCATCAAGACACATTTGATCTACAACTTCAACATTTCTCCAAACCAACTGACTCATTGTAATCGTTCCAGTTTTATCAAAAGCAATGTTTTGAATCGTACGAACATGATCCAAAACATATGGTTTCTGAATAAAAACGCCTTCTTGTAAAAGTAATCGATGCGCAATTGTTCGCGCAAGCGGTATCGCCAACCCCAGACTACAAGGACATGTAACAACTGCAATAGAAATGGCTACAGACAATGCGTGCGAAATATCGGATATAGCAAACCATAAGCCAAACCCTAAAGCACAAAGCGCAATCACAATCCAAACATAATATTTTGCTATTTGGTGCCAAAGTTTGGGTAGCACATCAATTAACTCTGATCGAATAAACAATTGCGCTATCTGTGATTTTTCATAATCTGATCCACATTGCACTTCTGCGGCTGTAGGTCCAAGCAGTGTGCATCCACCCGGAATTTCCTCTCCGCTTTGAATTAGCTTGGGAGTTACCTCTCCATTGACCCAACTTGTATCTACTTCAATTGCATGTGAAGACATAAGAACCCCAGCAACAGGAATCAGAGAACCTAGTGGCACAATGATATGGTCCCCTTTTTTTACATGTTCAACGGGAACATCTTTTAACAAACCATTGTTATCAATTTTTCGAACATGAAAATTCAGAAGTGATTGTGCGTGAATAAAGTTATTTTGATTTTTTTCTATGACACTTTGCTGAACAAATCTCCCTAGAATCATTAACGTAACAAAAACCGCCACGGAATCAAAATACACACCTTGTCCTTCTTGAAAAAAGTGCGCATACACAGAGCCTGTATAGGCAAGCAGCATACCCAAAGCAATGGGCAAATCAAAATGAAGTATTTTATTTTTTAATCCCTGGATAGATTTTTGAATAAAATAACTTCCACCAATAAGCACAACCAATGTTGCTAAAACAAAGTTAATATTTGTAATTAAAAAATGAATCCAAGGATCCCCCTTTTTCTCTAAACCTGTATAGATACTTGCAGAAAACATCATGATATTCATTGAAAGTGCGCCACAGATACCCAAACGTAACAGAAGACCATTGTTGCTTTCTGTAGTGTGTGTATTTTCAAAAGGCGAAGGATAATATCCAAGGTCAACCAACCGACGAACAAAGCCCCGTATATCAAACCGATTTTCATCATATGCAATTGAAATTGATCCCAATGCAGTATTGACGGATACAGATGCATTTCCTACCTTTTTAGCAACTTCTTGAATAAGCCAAACACAAGCAGCACACTGTACACCTTGAATTTTTAGCAACAATCGACCCGGATTCTTTTGAATTTCACTTTCAAGCCAAGGCAAGTCGCTTTTTTTGGTAAATAACCCGATCAGAGGAAATGTTTTGGTTGTTTTAAGTTCGTAATATCTTTCTAATCGTAAATCATGAATCATCTTGTAAACAAATTGACAGCCTGTACAACAAAACTCCGAGTCTTTCATGTGACTTGGAATTTTTGTCCCACAATGAATACAGTTTTGTAGCGTTTTCAATATGGCTATAGTTTTTACACGTGATTTTAATTCAGGTACATGATTTGAAACATATGGCTCATTTTTTATCAAAATTGGAAAGTCCAGCAGGCATTGGGTTGTTCTTTCTTTTTGGCATTGTTACAGGATTCCATTGCATGAGCATGTGTGGCCCTATATCGAGTATTATTCTCAAAAGTTCCAAAAAAAAATATGCTTATTACTGGATGTATCACGCAAGCCGCATCCTATCCTACTCCACACTTGGTTGGGCTGTAGGCTTTTTTGACCAAGCAATGACTGTGTCCAAATGGAGTAAAGTTTGGATTGGAGTTTGGATTGTAATCATGCTCGCGTTGAGTCTTGGAAAGACATCGCTTCTTACAAAAACACTGACATGGATACAAAGACATGTTCACTCAAGATTAACCCACGTGTCATTGCAAACTCGAAGCATGGTTCTAGGTTTTTTTACGCCACTTTTCCCTTGCGGCCCTCTTTATGCAGCGCTTGCCTCGGGGTTACTTGCCCCCAGTCCACTTGAATCAACCCTCTGGATGCTGTTCTTTGCACTTGGCACCATTCCTCTTCTTCTACTACAGCAAGTGGGCATTGCTTCGCTATCACATCATCTCCCTTTTTCCCTTCAAATCTATTTTTACCGTTGGATAGCATTTGGCACTGCCGTCTTTCTATTTTGGAAGCATTTTTTATAATAAATTTAAATAGATAGGACCTATTGACTTTTCCTTTCACCCCTCATACAAAGCCATGTATGCCCTCAATGACACGTTGCCAAGAATGTCCTTCAAGTGAAAAAAGTTTCTTTTGTCATATGCACCCCACTAACTTGGCGCAATTAAACCAACTAAAAATTCCGCACAATATGGAAACCAAAGATGTCTTGTTTGAACAAGGCGACCCCAGTAAAGGTTTGTACTGTATTAATTCTGGAAAAATTAAACTCTTCAAAACAGATGTGCAAGGCCATCAAAAAATTGTTCACATTGCAGGGCCCGGTGAAATGATCGGATATCGCTCCATGATTGCTGGCGATGCCTACCAAGCAACAGCAGAATGCATCGAAAGTGGGAACATCTGCTTTATTGAAAAAAAGAGTTTTGAGTCATTTTTACAAAATGATCCAGCATTGGTGATGAAGCTGTTAAAAGCACTTGCAAAAAATCTTGGCCAAGCACAAACCAATGAACTTAATCTTGCACATAAACATATTGACCAACGTTTTGCAGACCTTTTGGTTTATCTCGGTGAAAAATACGGTGAAAAAACCAGTGCGGGTATAAAAATTCAGTTGTCATTAAGCAGACAAGAAATCGCTGATTTTATTGGCTCTACTCAAGAGTCAGCAATTCGAATTATTTCTACGTTTAAAAAGCTTGAAATTATTTCTGTTTGTAAAAAGCAAATCACGATTACAAATCCAGAAAAACTCTACGATTTGGTTGGCTAACATTGCGTTGCAATCATAAAGAACCACATGCAAAGCATATGGTTGCATAAGAAACATTTTTTCTAGCGCTTCTTATAACGTTTGACCTATATCACGTATAAATTTGCGTTTCTCAGACGACGGAAGCTTCTTCATCCACGCCTCCTTTTTTAGGGCTTCAGATTTACTGGAACATGTCATGCTCCAAACCACACACGCCGGAGGATCTATAAAGAAAAACTTCGCCCCTTTTTTATTTGCATGTTCATTAAATCGTCGCGCAACATCTGTCGTAATGCCTGTATAAAGTTTGCCCTGTAATGTTTGAATCACATAAACATGCCATTGTTTTTCAATACAAGTCATTGAATCTTTCGAACCTGCTTTTGGGCATCTTCAAGTACTGCTTTGCACATCACATCGCAAAGCTTATAAACACTTGGATCTAAAATCGCATATAGAATTTGATTGCCATCTTTGCTCTTTGTAACAAGTCCACTTTGATAAAGAACCTGCAAGTGTTTACTTACATTGGGCTGGCTACAATTCATCTGATCAACAATTTGGCCCACATTTTTTTCTCCATCCATCAGAATTTGAACAATACGCAACCTAGAGGGATCAGAGAGGATTTTAAACCGTGCAGATACCTGTTGAATCATTTCCTGATTCATGATCTTTTTTATGTGCTTATCTCTTGACATATATTACTATATGGTTATATAGTAATATTATACAGGTCGAAAAGAAAAAATACAAGGAGAGAAAATGAATCATGATTTTATTAGTGCGCATGAAGTAGAAAAGAAACTGCAAGAAACTGACGCTTGCAAAATCATTGATGTAAGAGAGTTTTCTGAATTCGCAAATGAGAACATCCAAGGAAGTCAGCACACTCCTCTGTCAAAACTTACATCCCACATTGAGGATCTTTCCAAAGATCACACCTATTATATTTTATGCAAATCCGGCAACCGTGCTTGCAAAGCTGCAGACGAACTTCATGCAAGAGGTTTTGAGAACTTTAAAGTCATCCAGGGTGGAATAGAAGGATGGAAGCAAGCAGGTCTTCCCATACAAAAAGGACAAAGCAATGTTTGGTCGTTGGAAAGACAAGTACGCATGACTGCTGGTGCTCTTGTAACAATTGGACTAACCATAGGCGCTTTTTTTCACCCCTATGGTTACTTAGTAAGTGCTTTTGTAGGTGTAGGTCTTATGTTTTCAGCAATTTCAGACACATGCACGATGGGATTACTCTTGGCCAAAATGCCTTGGAACCAAAAATAAAAGAAAGAAGGACAAATGAAAAAAGTACAAACATTCTTTGATAAAGACACATGGACACTAACATATGTTGTCTATGACCTAGAAACAAAAGACGCAATTGTGATTGATCCTGTTCTTAATTATGAACCCAATGGATCAACTTATTGGTATGATGCAGTCGAAGAAGTGCTTTCATTTATTTCAAAAGAAGGACTTCATTTGCACTATAGCATTGATACACATGCACATGCTGATCATATTACGGGTACTGAAGAAATTAAAAACAGATTACCCCATGTACAATCTGTCATTGGTAAGTCTATCACCATTGTACAAGATGTGTTCAAAGGCGTTTTTCATTTAGCGGATCTAAAAACAGACGCTTCTCAATTTGATGTACTCTTAGAAGATGGACAAACATTACAGGCAGGCAGCATAACAATGAAAGCAATCCACACGCCCGGACACACACCAACGTGCACAAGTTATTTGATCGACGATATGGTGTTTACAGGGGATGCACTTTTTATGCCTGACTTTGGTACAGGTCGATGTGACTTTCCAAAAGGAAGTGCAAGCGACTTATATACTTCAGTTCATGAAAAGTTATATCAACTTCCAGACACAACAAGAGTATTTGTTGGGCATGACTATCAACCCGGTGGAAGAAAACTTCAATGGGAAACAACCATTGGAGATTCCAAAAAAAATAATATCCACTTAAAGGCATCAACAAGCAAAGAAGAGTTTATCACCTTTAGACAAGAACGAGACAAAACTTTATCTGCACCTCGCTTGTTACTTCCGAGCATTCAAGTCAATATCAATGCTGGCAAACATCCTTCAAAAGAAAGCAATGGCATGATGTATCTTAAAATGCCCTTTCGAAAAAAATAAGGTGTAAGGAACAATGATTGTAGGATGGATAGGCGCATTGCTCATGGGACTTGTTTTAGGTCTTATGGGTGCAGGCGGATCAATCATTAGCGTACCTGTATTTGTGTATTTGTTTGGGGTGCCTGCTACCAAAGCAACAGGGTATTCTCTCTTTGTTGTAGGATTTGCTGCTTGGATTGGTGCTTGGCGATACCATCGAGAAAAACTTCTTCAGTATAAGACTGGGCTCATCTTTGCCATTCCAGCCATTATTGGCGTGTATACCAGTCGACGCTTTATTGTCCCAAGCCTACCTGAAATCGTTCTTTCATCCCCGATGATCACAAAAGACCAATTCATCCTTGTGGTCTTCTCAATGCTGGTACTTGCTTCATCCATTAAAATGATTCGTTCAACTTCGCATACTTTATCTGAAGCAAAAAAAACACATCCAGCATGGCTTGCACCGCAAGGTTTGTTTGTGGGAATCATTTCAGGCTTTGTGGGCGCTGGTGGAGGTTTTCTTATTATTCCTGCATTGGTTTTTTGGGGAGGCTTAGAGATGAAAAAAGCCGTTGGAACATCGCTTATGATCATTGCACTGCAATCAAGCATTGGTTTTTTGGGCGAGCTTCAAGTGAATCCTCACATGAATTGGAAACTTTTACTTACATTTTGCTCTATCGCGCTGATCGGTCTTTGGATTGGCATACAAAAATCTCAAACAGTTTCACAAGAAACACTTAAAAAATACTTTGGATATTTTCTTCTGGTAATTGCGCTTTGGATTGTGGGCAAAGAAGTATTATTTACTTAACATATTAATATTAAAGGATTTATTTCCATACCCCTATGGTCGCATGAAAAAATCTAGCTTTTCATGGATAAGAAAGTAAAAAATCTTTGTCATTTCAATCTTTTCTTGGTTAAAAGGTAGACATGAGTAACGAAACATTGATTGTAGTATCTAAACTAAAAAAATACATTAAAGACAAAGCTGGCATGAGCACCTCTTCTTCTGTTGCAGAAGTTCTATCGGACAAGATTAGAAACTTATGTGACGAAGCAATTGAGAGAGCACAAAAAGACCGCCGTAAAACCGTTATGGATCGGGACTTTTAGTTCTTATTCAATCACTCTATAACGCACAAAATTTATCGTAAAGTTACGCGCATATGAATACTTGCGTATGCGTTGTGATATCTATATTTTTTTCTAGACAATGATCTTGGCAAAGGTGTAGCTTTTAGGTGTAGGCGATTCGGGAGAAAAGGATGTTTGTATGTTGGTCAGGGACATCATGACCCGGGATGTTTTCACTCTTCAAGATAGCGATCGGTTAGATCTAGCAAATAACCTGATGAATATGGAGATGGTTCGCCACATTCCTGTTGTCGATCACAACCAAAATTTAGTCGGTTTGGTAACACATCGTGATCTGTTGAAAGCTTCTGTTTCTGTTTTTTCTGATTTAGATGCAGATGAAAGAGAAGAATTTTATCATCATATTCCAATCCAAAGCATCATGATCAAAAATGTTTTAACCACCACAGCTGAGACAACGATTGCAGAAGCCGCACAAATCATGGATGAGAACAAGATTGGATGTTTGCCTGTGATGCGTGGACAAAAGCTAGTTGGCATCATTACCGAGGCAGACTTTCTTCATTTAATTGCAGAGCAAAAACCTGAACTTTGCTTTTAAGGACTACTCGCCTACGTTTACTTGGATTTGTGGACTGGTTAATGTCGATGCACCATCGTGAATTAAAGTTTGAAATAAAAGCGAACAACTTCCCCCGTCATCAATAAAGTCCGCTGTTGCAATAATTAACACCCAATTGATATTATCACTTAGAGTCAATCCTACATCTGCAGGATCAGATGTACTTGGACATGTTCCACTTCCTGAGGTTGGATGAGGTCCAAATGTATACCCGCCCGCAACAGCAGATGTACCGTCTGCCGCAATTTCATATTCTGTACTTGATCCATCCACATAGCCTGCGATTGCAGCGTATCCCCAGTACGTTTTTGCACCCACAGGAATCGGTGATCCTATGGCTGTCCATGAATCTTGCAGTTCAATTTGATTGGTTGCTTCTGGTATGAGTGTTGTTGGATTGGCTGACAGTGTTCGATATGTGCCATTGTCTAGCAGGTACGTGCTCTGTGCTTTTTGTATATTTGCAATAAACTGATTGGCTTCAGCCACCTTGGCTTTGATCTTGTACTTGCCATAACTTGCAACAGACAGCGAGGCCAATATACCGATTACAGTAACTGCGATCATCAACTCAACAAGGCTAAAAGCCGCGGTTGATCTTGTTGATTTTGACATGGCCCATTCTACATCAAAAATCCGCATCGACAAAAAACCAATGTACTTTTTACTTTTCTTCAAAGTATTTTTTTGCCCAGTGGGTACGCAGCTAAAACAAACAGATCTTACAGCTTTTCTTATATATTCGCAGGAGATGTTTTGTCTGTCGAGGCCGCGACGAACGAAGCACCGGAGTGTATGTCAAATACATGAGGATCGTTGAGGAGAGAGTACGAAACTGGGTGGAAAAATACGAAGAAGAAAAGTAAAAAGTGGCGTCTCGTACGGGATTCGAACCCGTGTTACCGCCGTGAAAGGGCGATGTCCTGGACCAGGCTAGACGAACGAGACGCATGGTTGAGCATTTTTGATGTTTAACCCACTTTGCCTATCGGGCTTTGTTGGGTTTGCCTTCGTGGGGTACAAATTAAAACGAAGACTGGTGAGCCGGGATGGATTCGAACCATCGACCCTTTGATTAAAAGTCAAATGCTCTACCCCTGAGCTACCGGCCCATCAAAAAGCTTTGGCGTTTATAACGGAGTTTGCCATGGGTTTCAAGCATTTTATGCGTTAGAAATCCTTGAAAATGTTAGAAAAAATCGTGAATGACAATTTGATCTCGCCTATCAGGACCTGTTGAGAGTAGCGAAACTCGGGTGCCTGCAATTTCCTCTACACGAGAGAGAAACTTTTGCACTGTTTGCGGCATTTGCGCTAGGCTGGTGCAATCTTTAGGAATAACTTCCCAACCCGATAGCTCCTCATACACGGGTTCAACTTTTTCAAGTACGTCATTCTCCGAGACAAATGCGTTTGATGTAACGCCCGTTGGATATCGGTAACTTGTTGCGATTTTGATGGTTTCGAAACCTGAAAGTACGTCTAGTTTTGTCATCGCTAAATCTGTAACGCCATTGACCCAAACAGCGTGACTCAAAAATACGCCATCAAGCCAACCACATCGCCGAGGTCTTCCTGTTGTTGCACCAAATTCTTGCCCCTTTTGTGCAATGGCTTTGCCGACTTCATCCATAAGCTCCGTTGGAAAAGGTCCAGAACCGACTCTGGTAGTATACGCCTTACAAACACCTATGACACCATCAATCATTGTGGGCCCCACACCTGCACCCACACAAGCTCCACCAGCGACAGTGTTACTTGATGTTACAAATGGATAGGTTCCATGGTCAATATCCAGTGATGTGCCTTGAGCACCTTCAAATAATACTTTCTTACCTTTGTGATGTGCTTGTCTAAGCTCTGTTGAAACATTGGTCAGAAAAGGCAATACCCAATCTCGAAACTCTATGATTTCATCATGAACATACTGATATTCAATAACTTCATCTTTGTACAAATGCGCAATGAGTGTGTTTTTTTGTTCAATGTTATATCTGACTCTCTGTTCAAAATCTTTCATGTCACGAAGATGTGACATGCGAATACCCGTACGCGATATTTTATCTGCATAGGCAGGCCCAATGCCTTTAGCAGTTGTGCCGATCTTCTGATCACCCCTATTCTTCTCTGCTAAAATATCCATGTAAATATGGTACGGTAAAATCAAATGTGCATTTTCACTGATGCGTAAATTTTCTGGCGTAACTTGAAATCCTAATTTTTGTAGCATTTTTACTTCTTCAAACAATGCTTTGATATTTACAACAACCCCATTGCCAATCATACAAACAGTGTTTTGGCGTAAGATTCCAGAAGGAATAAAATGAAGTACAATTTTTTGATCGCCAATGATGACCGTATGTCCAGCATTGTTGCCGCCCTGAAAACGAACAACATAATCAGCTTTTTCTGAAAGGTAATCTACAATTTTACCTTTTCCTTCGTCTCCCCATTGGGTGCCTACAAGTACGATGTTTTGCATGATTTTTTTACTCCTTGAAAGCCAATATCAATAAACCTTACACCTGTATAGCCGTTTCTTACCTTCTACAGGGCGTGGAGAACGTTATTTGACAGAAAAAAGCTTTGTAGCTGAAAAAGCGTTTGTCCCATAACATTAGACTGAGCCTCTTTTGTAGAAGCGCCAATATGCGGGGTTACCCAAACATGTGGATGGTGCAAAAAAGGGTGATTCTCCGGCGGTGGCTCCTGATCTAAGACGTCTAGGGCCAGCCCAGCGACTTGACCGCTTTCTAAACCCTGGAGCACATCCTTGGTATTAAGGAGCTCGGCACGCGCGCAATTGATGATGTATACACCTTTCTTCATTTTCTGGATGGTTTTCTCACAAATCAAATTTCTCGTTTGATCCGTGAGTGTTGCATGAAGTGTTATAAAATCTGAACGCATCCAAAGCACATCAACGTCCACCATTTCCATGGAAAATGGTGTGGCGTGCGTTTGCTTTTGATAGGGATCAAAGCAGACTACTTTCATGCCAAATGCATGCGCCATCATGCCCACACGCTGTCCAATATTTCCAAGTCCAATGATACCTAGTGTTTTTTGATGAAGCTCTGAACCTACCCACTTTTTTCGATCCCACTGTCCATTTTTCAGAGAAGAAATTGCATTGGGAATATCGCGCACCATCGTCAGCATTAATCCCAAGGTCAGCTCAGCTGCAGCTTGTGCATTGGTACCGGGGGTATTCATAACTACAATATTTTTTTGTTTTGCATACGTAACATCAATATTGTCTACACCTGTGCCAGCACGACAAACGACTCGCATTGCGCTTGCCTGTTCCAACAACGCTTGATCTACTTGCGTTGAACTTCTAACAACAAGCCCATGAAAACCTTTGATCTCCTGTAAAAGCTTTTCACGATCCCACTTTGAACCATCGACAACATCGAACTCATCAATCTTCATTAAATTTTGCAGGCCCTCTTGATCGACTGCATCTGAAACCAAAATACGATATTTCTTCATCGACGAATAATCTCCTCATAGGAAGGCGTTTGTATATGCTTTTGTAAGCTTTTAACAATGATGGATAGGGTTTCATCAACAAAACTTTGATCAACATATCCCATATGCGCATATCGAAAAATTTTTCCCTTAAGATGCTCTTGCCCACCTGCGATCCACAACCCATACTCTTTTTTTAGTGAAGAAATCCATCCATCTACATCCCAGCTAAGATCATCGCCCACAACGGTGATGCCAAACGCTGCATCTTTTTCTTCCGTAAAGATTGGTAACCCCAATGATGAAAAAACATGCCTTGTATGCGCAGACAATTGCTGATGTCTCTGATAAACCTTCGCAACTCCTTCTTCAAAAATCATCTTGAGCGCTTCTGATAAACCCATAATAATACTTACGGCAGGCGTAAAACTTGAAGTGTTTTTTCGTTGCGATTTAATTTCTTTCAGAAGCGAAAGATACATGGTTTGGCTTTCCTTTAGACGTGCAATTGCTTTTTGACGTAAACTTACTGTCGCCACACCCGGAGGACACATGAGAGCTTTTTGTGATCCACCGATCACAACGTCAATGCCGTCTTTTTGCATATCAATCAAGTGAATACCAAGTGCAGTTATCGCATCCACAATGAACAAACAATCTGGCATTGTTTGCAAAAGAGCTCCTATTTCCGAAATAGGATGAAAAACGCCTGTTGAAGTTTCACATGCCTGTGTCAGCACTGCTTTGGTGTTGGGTGTAAGCAGCTCTTGAATTTCAGAAACTTCGACCGCTTTGCCCCAAGGAACTTTGATCACATCCGCACTCAATTGGTATCTTTTGGCAAGTTCAACCCAGCGCTCTCCAAATTTTCCAGATTCAATAACAATGACATGATCTGATGGTGATAGAAGTGATGCAACAGAAGCTTCCATCCCACCGCTTCCTGATGAAGATAAAAGCATGGTCTCACCATCATTGTTCAAAAGCGTGTTGATACCCATTCGAACTTCGCTAAACACTTTTTCAAACTCAGGGCTTCTGTGATGAATCATAGGCTTTGCCATAACATCACGAATACGATCAGGAATCCTTGTGGGACCGGGTGTGCAGAGATAAATGCTACTCATTTTCGAGTTGTTTTTGTGTGTTTTGAAGTTGAGAATAGAGCTCACGAAGTTCATCAATGTCTTTTTGTGCAATAACAGACTGTGCATGCGCCATAAACATTTGAATTTGTTTTACCCGCTCTGCATTCAGACTGTTTTTCTTGGTTAAAAACAACTTGCGTACCTTGTGCAAGACGAGTTCATTTTTTTGCGCAATAGATTCTGACTCTTCTTCATCACGCAGTTTGATCTCTAAGGTTTGAGCAGCTTGCGTCATCTCTTCGATTTCTTCGTCTGTCAATCCGCTGGACATGGTTACGCGAATGGACTGCTCTTTATTGGTGTCTAAATCTTTGGCTGATACCTGAACAATACCATTGGCATCGATATGAAATGTAACTTCAATTTCAGGCTCCCCTGCAGAAGCTCTGCGGATACCCTCCAAAACAAATTCACCCAAAAGTTCGTTCTCTTCTGCTGCCGGGCTAAAGCCTTGATACACTTGCACACGGACAGAAGGTTGGTTGTTTACAACAGTTGTAAAAATCTTCTTTTTAAGAACAGGCACTGTTGTATTGGCTTCAATGAGCCGTGTAAAAGTTCCACCTGCTGATCGGATCCCCAATGGAAGCGGCGTAACATCTAGAAGCAACATCTCAACTTCAGTATCAGAAGTAAGTGCATTGGCTTGTATCGATGCGCCAATTGCAACTGCTTCATCTGGATTGATTTGCTTCGATGCAGACCGACCAAAAAAATTGGATACTTTATCAGCTAAAAATGGCATTCGTGTTTGGCCACCTACCAGTAAAACATCCGTAAGGTCCGATTTATCAAGCTTT
>JAGRAZ010000014.1 GCA_020434345.1 Bdellovibrionales bacterium | reverse complement strand
AAAGAACTACTTGATCTTATAGTCTGTCCGAAGGTATAGAGACTTAGACCATGAGCAAAGACACTTTTTATATTACCACGCCCATTTATTATGTGAATGACTACCCACATATTGGCCATGCATATACAACCGTTGCTGCTGATGTTCTTGCACGCTATTACAGATTAAGAGGAAAAGAAGTCTATTTTTTAACGGGTACAGATGAGCACGGGCAAAAAATTGAAAAAACAGCACAGAAAAATGGAGAAACTCCTATTGGTTTAGCGGACCGTGTTGTTCAAAGATTTGAAACATTATGGAAAGATTTACTGATCACGCACGATGATTTTATTCGTACCACGCAGCCAAGACATGAAAATGGTGCAGTTCATTTCTTTCAAGCCTGTTTTGATAAGGGCGATATCTACGAAGGAGAGTACGAAGGATGGTACGCGGTTAACGACGAAGAGTTTTTAACAGAAACGACTGTCAAAGAAATGGGTGAAGAGGCACTTTCCAAAAACCCCAACATTATCCGCCTTAAAGAAAAAACGTACTATTTTAAACTTTCAAAGTATCAAAATCAGTTATTGGAACATATTGAAAGCAATCCAAGTTTTATTGAACCAACTTCAAGAAGAAACGAAGTAATCAGTTTTATTAAACAAGGTCTAAAGGATTTATCTGTAAGTCGAACATCTTTTGATTGGGGCATTGAGCTTCCAGTTGATTCAAATCATGTCATGTATGTTTGGATGGATGCGCTAAGTAATTATATTACAGCATTGGGGTATCCGGAAAAAACAGCGCTATTTGAAAAATTTTGGCCGGCACAAATTCACTTGGTAGGTAAAGATATCTTACGCTTTCATACGATTTACTGGCCTGCTTTTTTGATGTCTGCAGGTGTTGAGCTTCCTCAGACAATTTATGCTCACGGTTGGTGGACCGTTGAAGGCGAAAAAATGTCAAAATCAAAAGGGAACTTTGTTGATCCATTTGAATTTGTAAAAAACTATGGTGCTGATTCGTTTCGATATTTTCTTCTTCGAGAATTTCCCTTTGGACAAGATGGAAATTTTTCAAAAGAACAATTTATTCGGAGATTAAACACAGATCTTGCCAACGAGCTTGGGAATTTAGTCAGCCGATCTTTATCTATGGTTGAAAAATATACACAAGCAAAAGTACCTGCTTTTGATTTGGATAAAGCAAAAGAATTCTTAACACCGCTCCATACAAATTTTTTTCAGTATCAAGAAAAAATCGAAGCATTAAAATTTGATCAAGCATTTTCTCATTTGTGGGATGTTATTAAGCATGCAAATCAATATATTGAACATCAACAACCTTGGGTGCTTGCAAAAAAAGAAGATCAAAGTCAGTTGCATCAAGTTTTATATCACGTACTTGAGTTGATTCGCATGGTTTCGGTTGCGATTGCTCCCTTGATGCCTACGCTAAGTGATCAAATTCGATCCAAATTGTCATTGGACAAAATTCTGTGTGTAAAAGGTGCTGATGCCCTATCGGATGCTTTACAAATTGGTATTTTGAAAGCAGGCGCAGATACGCATAAGGGAGAATCCTTATTCCAACGTATTGAATCATAACGTTTTTTATACGAAAATTTTAACTTCATAGCTGTATTTTTGGGCTTATGGTATAAGCCTGACCAACATTGCAAACAACCCTATGTTGGAGGAAAAATGAAAAAATTAATGGTTTTGGTTTTATGTATCAGTCTTACAGGACTGTATTCTTGTGCGTCTAAATCAGGTAAAGGTGCTGCAATTGGTGCAGGCGCTGGTGCAGCAGTAGGTGCTGGAGTAGGTGCGCTCATTGGTGGTAAAAAAGGAGCCATCATTGGTGGTGCCGGAGGTGCGGTTGCTGGTGGTATGACCGGTGCAGCTATCGGTGCACGCATGGATAAACAAGAAGCTGAACTTAAACAAATTGAAGCAGCTGAAGTAGAACGAGTCGCTGACAATCAAATCAACGTAAAATTTGATTCAGGCATTTTGTTTGACACTGGAAGCTCAAATTTGAAAAATGATGCAACTACATCGCTTAATAATTTCGCTGGTGTTTTGAAACAATATCCTGAGAACAAATTAACAATTGAAGGCCATACTGATAGCACAGGTACAATGGCAATCAATCAGCGTTTAAGTGAACAACGTGCACTAAGTGTAAAAAACCACCTTCACTTTCAAGGGGTTGATAATACACGTATGACAACCCACGGATATGCAGACTCTAAACCCGTTGCAAACAATGCAACAGCAGAAGGTCGAGCACAAAACCGTCGTGTTGAGATCATTATTGTACAAGAACCTGTTGCAGAAGAAGCGCAGCAATAGTTCTTAGGTTTATACCTTTGTAAGCCCCTTATGCAGAACCTGTGTAAGGGGCTTTTTTATTAATTTTGATCGATTGTTGTTTTGATTGATCAATTATTGAAATATAGTTATGGGTGGTTCATGGGTAAAAAGGAAGACAATCGAGGCCGCGCAAGATTAGAAGCGAAAGTGCGCATACGTATCATTGGTGTCGATGAAAAAGAAGAAGTCTATACAGGAAACGTCAGCAAAGAAGGAATATTTATTCAAACTAGAAACTGGAAACCGCAGATCGGTCATCCAGTACAAATGCTTCTGACGTTGGATGAAGATAAGGAACCAGTCAAATTTGCGGGTACTGTTGTTCGAGTTATAGATGCAAATCAATGGGGTAAGCCTGAAGGGGTTGCCATTGAGTTTTCAAAAATCGAATCTAAAAAGACCAAAGAATTTGATCAGTTTTTAGACTCAATTTTTGAAGGCAAAGGTTTGGGATGTAGAAAGTCGCCCCGAGCGATGATGAAAATCGAAGTAGAGATTAAAAACAAAAAAATTGCGCAAAATGTTCTAACGCAGGATTTAAGCAAAGGTGGCGCCTTTTTTGTTATGAAAACAGCAGACGTTGAAATGGGCGCATTACTTGATATTGTGCTTGTGCATCCGACATCAAAACGCAAATTCGTACTCAAGGGTGAAGTTGTTCATATTCGTACTGGGTCATCAAACCATCCTGATTTTGTAGAGGGTGTTGGCGTTCAATTTATCGATCTTTCTGAAATACGCCGACAAGATTTACAAGTGTTTTTAAAAAGTATTGTATCTTCAAAACGTCGAAAAACATCAAAAAAGCGTAAATGAGTAAAAAGTCATTACGAATTGCTTATTTTGGTACTCCTGATTTTGCAACCAAGCCGCTTGAAGTTTTATTAGAAAACAATTTTGATGTTTGTGTTGTAGTTTCACAACCTGATCGAAGAAAAGGAAGAGGAAAAAAAATATCTGAACCAGAAGTAAAGTCAATTGCACGAAAATACGAGTTGCCGATTTTACAGCCTGAAAGAATCAATGCAGAATTCATACAACAATTGGCAGAATATGATGCAGATTATTTTGTAGTTTGTGCCTACGGAAAAATTCTACCTGAAAAGCTAATCAATCTACCAAAATATACACTCAATATACATGCGTCACTTTTACCAAAATATCGTGGTGCTTCTCCTATTCATGCTGCAATTTTACATGGAGAAAAACAAACTGGCGTGTCTATTATGAAAATTGTTAAAGAATTAGATGCTGGCGATGTCATGCTGCAAAAATCAATTTTGATTGATGATGCAGATACAACCGAATCCCTATCAGCCAAACTCTCTGATGTAGGTGCATCGGCATTGATCGAAGCATTACAAATCATAGAAAATAAAGAAGAGATATGGATAGAGCAAGATCACAAAAACGCATCCTACGCGCATAAAATTACACCAGAGAGCGCGTATATTCATTGGGATCAGAGTGCAACAGCCATTGATCGTCATATTCGTGCGTATTGTCCAGAGCCTGGTGCGTTTACTTTTATCAATGATGAAAAGATAAAAATTCTTGAAGCGCATAAAAGTGAGTTAGAAATCAATCAAAAGCCCGGCTATATTCAAACTGGAAAAAAGACGCTTCATATTCAGACAAAAGATAAGGCTATAGAAATAATAAAAATACAACGTGCTGGTAAAAATGCTCAAACAGTTGTAGATTTTTTAAACGGTTATAGAAAAGAGTTGCAATGGTGCACATAAACACAAAAAAGTGGATTGTACGTGGATTGATTTTTGCAAGTGTCTTCAGTGTAGTATTTTATATTAGTCTACAATTTTTTGTATCGGAAAAAAAAGAAGTTGTACTTCCGAATTTTGAAGGTAAGTCTTGGTTTGAAACCCAAAACATACTTTCTACGCTGCATTTAAAGGGGTCTATAAAAGAAGAGAGATATAATTTCTTTTTACAAGAAGGCATCATTTTAGAACAAAATATTGAACCTAATCAAAAAATTACAGAGGATAGAGAAATATCGTTTGTTGTATCAAAAGGACCCAATAAAAATTGGAAAGATCAACTTATAGGGAAACCACTTATTCAAGTACAAAATATGCTACAAGAACAACAAGTTTCATTTTTCGAAACAATTCATATTTGTAATGATAAATCGTCTAATGCAGTATTAGATCTTGTTTGGATGGAAAAAGAAAAAAAGATGAAAATACTGGTAGAAGATCAAGCTTGTCAGTCTGTATGGATTCTTAAAGAAATTCAAAATTCAGAGTATCTAGATTCGTTTGAGCGTGATTTGATTAGTAAGGGTATTACATTGCGTAAAATTGGGTCTTTTAAAAAGAACGATAGAATTTTAACCGATCCACCGCAAGGAAGTGTTGTGAAAAGTGGTGATTTAGTTATGATAAGGAGTCAATCATGAATAAAAAAATAGCACCTTCAATTTTGTCAGCTAATTTTGCAAAACTGGGCGAAGAAATCAGCTCTGTAGAGAAAGCAGGGGCAGATTTTATACATGTGGATGTTATGGATGGGCATTTTGTACCCAATATAACCATCGGCCCACCTGTAGTTAAAAGTATCAAGAAAGTTGCGACCAAGCCACTTGATGTTCATTTAATGATACAAAATCCAGAAAAATACATTCCTGATTTTCTTGATGCTGGTGCTGATATTATTTCAGTACATCCTGAAAGTACACCACATATTCAGAGAGCCTTATCTATGATTCGAAAAGGTGGTGCCAAGGCTGCTGTTGCTCTCAATCCTGCAACCCCATTATATGCTCTTGATCATATTTGGGATGATATAGATATGGTGCTTCTCATGACGGTTAATCCGGGTTTTGGAGGCCAATCTTTTATTCCGGAAATGGTAAACAAAATTCAGACACTTCGAAAAAAAATTGATCGAACCAACGAAAAAATTTGGATCGAGATCGATGGTGGGGTCAATGTAGATAACATTGGTCAACTTGCATCTTATGGTGTTGATATTTTTGTAGCAGGCTCAGCTATTTTTGGTGCACCACCTTACAGCGATGTTATTGCAACCATGAAGAAAAAAATTTCTATATAGCGTAACGAAATCCAAAGTAATATAAATTGCGTGAAAAATCTCCATCTTCAGAGGAAAGCTCATTTGAAAACCGAGAGTATTTAGTTTCAATAGCCCAATGCTTCTGTGGATGAAATGAAAGTTTTAATGTTACATGGTTAAAATTCTGGTCTTCAGCGCCTGTCACCAAATACCTTGTACCCTCTGCTGTAAAGGCAGTAACGGATGGAAAGTTTCTAAGCTGAAGTGTTGACAAAAAGTGAACAGAAAACAAAGCTGAATCATCATTTTGATTTCTTTTTCCCATCAGGTGAGAAATTAAAAGTGTGATTCGATGATTTGTTGAGTCATACAGGTCAACCGAAGATCTATTAATCTCAAATTGGTATTTTAAACTAATGTAAGGAATCATAAAGCTATGAATACCTGCTGAAAATTCATGTTCAGTATCAGCACGATCAGATGATTGGAATTGTTGAAAATTCAAACCATACTGTGTTGAAAGCCATATTTTAGATTGAAGTTGATAGCGATATTCTAAGGTAACAGTTTCTGAATAAAAGCTAAAAGGGTCGAATGGAAAAAAATGAAAATAACCAATATCACCTGAAAGTTTAAAACGATGCTTTGTTTTGAGCATAATATTCCAAGCAATTAGTTGCCGAATAGAAAAGAAATCTTCATTCACATCTAAATTATCAGCATCTTTATCGTTGTTCTCATTTTGATATTTTAGGAAAGTTCGAAAATAAATTCCGTGATTAGGGTTGAGTTTTATCGCAATAGGGATTCCAAGAGAATGAATCATCATATTCTGTTCAGATGATTCGAAGAATTTTTTACCCCCTCCGTTGTACGATAAACGAAGGTTTGTTTTTTGTGTATTGACAAGACTTCCTTCTGCATGAAGAAGGATTCTTGCTAAAAAGTCACCTTTGTTTTGATTAAATGTTTTTAAAACATTGCTATCATATTCTAGACCTGTTTGTGCATAGATTCCGTATTCTTCCTCTTGAGCGTAGGAAGAAATTGCAAAAAAAAGTATAACCAGACATACAAATTTATTCATTTATATGGCTTCTTTCAAAATCTTTCTTTGCCTCAGAAGCACTTGTTTGCAATTTATGTAAAATACTTTGAAGATATTGAATTTTTCTTGTTAAAAACTCTTCTTTGGTTTCACCTTTTTGTGGGGCAAGAGATGCCAATACGTTGGTAAAATCATTTGGATTTTCATAAAAATCAGATCGACCTGATTCATTGTGGTGTGATGTAATATCAAGTTGTCCGCTAGACGATGGAACTTCGGGAAAAATATTATCCATCATGAGCGATTGTACTTTGGGATCAATTTCATCAATGGTTGATGGTGTAGATATATCAGCATCCACAGATATATCTGTTGAGGGATCTATGTTTGGATCAGCAGGTGTGTCAGGAGTAGGTTCTGGGTCAGTAGGGGCAGGGTCTGTTGGCGTTTCTGGTGTTTCAGTTGGTGTTGTTGGATTTTGTGCGCCTTCTTTTGATGTAACTGCGATATCGGACGTGGGTTGTTGTTTACGTGCTGTTCCCTGTATGAAACCCTGCTCACTAAAAAACATTTCTTCATTCATTAAATGAGAAAGCTCTTTTGTTAAAAGTACTTGTTGTTTTTCGTATGCCAATTCCTGTTTGGTCTCTTCGATTAGATCCTGTGTATAGATTTGTAGATCCTGCAGGACAATCCATTGTTCCAATGAATGTTCAGAGGAATTTTGTGTTGATAAAGTTAATGTTTGGTTTGCTTTCTGTGCTGGAGTTTTTCCAAGGTGAGAAACGTTTTGATGCAATGTCATTAGTGATTTTGTTTGTTCTTTTTCTAAAAGATGTGCTTTAGAAAGATCCGATTCAATGGATCGAATCAGTGATTTTTGAAGTTTTGAAAATTGATCTTCCATTTGTGATTTTTTTTGATATTTTTGATCAAGGTTGACAGAAAGACTTTGGGCTTCTTGCATATATTTTTGAAGTTGCAATTGCTGAAAAAAACTCAAATCCTTACTCTTTTTAAGTTTTGAGATTTCATCTCCTTTTTCATTTAAATTTTGTTGTAATGTTTCAATTTGATTGGTTTGAGCGTCAATTTGCTGCTGTATACTTTGAAGTTGTGTGTATTGCTGCTGATAATGTCCAGAAGTATTCGCTGCTGCAGTTGATGCTAAAAGCAGACAAAAACAAACAAAGACAGTCCGTATGTTATGCTTATAAAAGGCCATACTTTTCTAGTTTATAGTACAAAGCGCTAGATTTGATACCTAATTTTTGTGCTGCTTGCGCTTTAACACCATGACATTCGTTAAGTGCCTGTAATATAAGTTTTTTTTCAAGATCTTCCAAAGCATCGGTTAATAATTTCGAAGATTTTTCGTCCTCATCAAAGGGTGTGATTTCCGTCTGTGTCATTTCAGTCGGCAGATCCTTTTTTTCAATGGTTTCAAAGGGGGCAAGAACGGCAATTCGTTCTACCATATTATGGAGTTCTCGAATGTTGCCCGGCCAAGCGTAGTTTTGAAAGAGTTCAATAACCTCAGTATCCATTTGAATATTCCTTTTGGTTTTGTTACGAATTTTTTCTAGAAAAAATTCAACCAAATCTGGAATATCTTCCTTTCTTTCACGAAGAGGAGGTAATTCTATAGGGACAATATTGAGTCTATAATACAAGTCTTCACGAAATTTTTTATCTTTTATCATTTGCGCAAGATTTTGATTTGTCGCACTAATGATGCGGACGTTGACAGAGTGTGTTTTAGTGCCACCAACTCTTTCAAAACTTCGATCCTGTAAAATACGAAGAAGTTTGATTTGTACATTTGAAGATATTTCACCAATTTCATCCAAAAATATTGTACCGCCGTCAGCAAGCTCAAAACGTCCTTGTTTACGTTGATGCGCACCTGTAAAAGCACCTCTTTCGTGCCCAAAAAGTTCGCTTTCAAGTAAGTTTTCATTGAGTGCAGAGCAATCTACTTTAATAAAAGGCTTGTTTGATCTAAAACTTGACTGATGAATAGCGCGAGCAATCAAATCTTTTCCCGTTCCGCTTTCTCCAGTAATCAATACAGTCGTATCCGTTGGAGCAATCTTTTGAATTTGTTGTTGGATTTTTTGTATAGAAGCCGATTTTCCAATAAGCATGGAAGTTGTCTTTTTCATTTGTTCTTGTCGTAGGTATTGATTTTCAGCGTGTGTACGAATAACTTCAAGGGCTTTGCCAACTTTCACGCGGAGAAGGTCAGGAGGAAAGGGTTTTGTAATAAAATCAAATGCACCAAGTTGCATGGCTTCTACAGCAAGTTCTATTGTTCCAAAAGCTGTAATCATCATGACAAGTGTAGATGGTGCTTGTTCCTTTATATCTTTAAGAACATGCATGCCGTCGATGTCATCCATTTTTAAATCTGTTATAACAAGTTCAGGGTGCGCTATTTGAAAGTACTGTAACCCTTCTCGTCCATTGGATGCTGCATACACATCATGCCCCATGGTTTCAAGAACTTGCGAAACACCTTCTCTCATGGTGGAATTGTCTTCTATAACTAGAATATGTGCCAAAAAATCTCCTTACCCTTGTTGGTTAGGTAAAATCATAATGATTGTAGTTCCAACTTTTTCCTCAGATCGAATTTCAGTATCACCACCATGTGCTTGAATGATCTTTTGAACCATAGCCAGCCCCAAACCATTACCGAATGTTTTTGTTGTAAAAAATGGTTTAAAAAGTTTTTCTTGATTCTGAGTTGATATTCCGCATCCATTGTCCTGGACACGAAAAAGAGTGTGATTTTTTTCAGAGGATATTTCAATATGAATTCTTTTAATTTCTTTATCCATTGCTTGGATTGAATTTTCAATAATATTGTGAAATACGCGTTTCATTTGATCTACATCCCATTCGATAGATTGCTTACCATCTAAGTGTACATCCCATTCTATATTTTCTTCTAAAAGACGCTTTTTCCAATGAAAATGAACGTCATCAAAAAACTCATCTAGGTCAGTTTTCTTCAATTGAATGACAGGGTTTTTAGCAAAATGTAAAAACTCATCTACAAGTTTTTTAAGATTATTTGTTTCTTGAATAATTCTATCTATAGATTTCTGAGCATCTTCATCTGAAATTTTTTCCTTTAAAATTCCACTAAATAATTCAATACCACCTAAAGGGTTTCTTATTTCATGAGCAATACCTCTAAGCATGACTTGTAAGCTTTCATCTCTTTCAACAATTTTTTTTCTCATCTCATCCATTACATAAGAAAGAAACCCAACTTCATTTTTACTTGTTATGGAAATTTCTTTTTCAATTTGACCGTCACCAATCCGCTTTGCGGCTAAGGCTAAAAGCTCAATAGGTGTAACAATTTTTCTTGAGAGAAGGTAACTAATAACCAAAATGATGAGTATAAATATAACACCTGTAATAAGTAGTCTTTTTTCCAGTTTTCGTAAATTATCAAAAAATGTTGCACTTCCATCAACGCCAACAAGTGCAACAGTTTGGTTTGCTTGATCAATGATCGGTGAAAAGGATGTTTTATAAAATTCTCCATCAGATCCTTTGAATAGTGTTGAAGAAGTTACATCCCCTAACATTGTATTTTTGATTTCTAACTCATGAAGGTGAAATCGTTCAAATGGATTTCCAACACTTATGTCAGATTTTGAATCAAATATGATTGTATGTTGTGAGTCTAATATATAGACTCGATCAATTTGATTTTCTTTCAATATTGTTTGAAAACGATCTTTTAGAAGTTTATATGTATTTCCATGAATTCCCGTAGTTTGAAGTGAAACCAATTGAATTGGTTTAATTTGATTAACACATATTTGTGATACAACTTTAAGTCTTTTCCCAAACTCTTCATCCAATGAATTTTTTGTCGAAATGTAAAAAAAGAAACTTAAAAATACAAATAATAATAGAACAGGAAATAGATAATAAAATATCAGCGTGTTTTGAATCCGATTTGGAAAAGACAAAACCTCTGAAATTGATTTTTCTTTTTGTTTAGTTTTCAATGGCATTTTTAAAATGGTTCAGTGTCCATGGTGTTGTATGACAATAAACTAAAATAATATCAATACGTTGATCGATATCTTGTACCCATGAAGATGTATAGCTTTGTGCCAATTGAATCAATTTTTTTTGTTTTTTTATGGTCATATGATCCATTGGGTCAAAAATCTTCGCATTTGAAAGCGATTTTACCTCTATAAACACAAGTTCATGGTGATCTTTGGCGATGATATCGATTTCACCCAAAGAACATCGATAATTGGTATCAATAATCTGATATCCTATTTTTTGTAGATACTCTTTTGCAAAAATTTCTGCCTGACTCCCAAGTTTTTGTGCATCCGTCATAAATTTGTTAAAAATTGATGCGAAAACTTCTTCTGTGGAGGTCGCAAAATCCATGTTGTAAAATTGCGTTTTTATGAAGTTTTGTTCCGTATCCTTTATGTTTATCAAAGCCGTAATATGGATACTTCTGTGCCTGATCTTTCATAAAACAATCCCTATAGACTTTTGCGATGATCGATGCTGCTGCAATGGCGACAACTTTTTGATCGCCTTGCACAACAGTCACTTGCTCAATCGAAGTTTTGATTTTTTGATTCCCATCTATGAGACATAAGCTTGGTTGTACGTCACAATTTTTTAGTGCAATGACCATCGCTTCAAGCGAAGCTTGTAAAATATTGATTTTATCAATTCGATATTGATCAACAAGACCAATTCCTATTGCAATTGCTTGCTGCGTAATAAGTGGAACCAAGGCTTCTCTTTTGTTTTCAGATAGTTTCTTTGAATCATCAATTTTATCTGCAATTTCGAATTTGTTGGGATCAAGTACCACACAAGCAGCAACCACGGGTCCTGCTATGCAACCACGTCCTACTTCATCAAGTCCACCAATGGTTTGATATCCTTTGGAAAAAAAGGTTCTCTCCATTGCCAATGGCTGATCCATTAGGAAGAAGACCCCTTCTTTTCTAAAAGAGAAAGATGTAATTCCAAAAGTTGGTCAATACTGATCGTTGAAGGTGCGTCAACCATAAGGTCATATGCGTTTTGCGTTTTTGGAAATGCAATAATGTCACGTAGGCTGTCAGATTTTGCAAGCAACATTGCAATGCGATCTAAGCCAAGTGCAATACCGCCATGCGGAGGGGTCCCATATTGCAAGGCCTCTAAGAAGAATCCAAATTTTTCTTTTGCTTCAGCTTCAGAAAGTCCAAGAATAGAAAAGATGATTTGTTGCAATTCGTTTTGATGAATACGAATACTTCCACCGCCGATTTCATATCCGTTAAGAACTAAATCATAAGCATTGGATCGGATTGATGAAAGATTTTTCTTCTCCATTACATTGGAAAGATCTTCTGGATGAGGTGATGTAAATGGATGGTGAATAGATACATATCGCTTCTGTTCAGCATCATATTCAAAAAGTGGGAAGTCTTCCACCCATAGAAATGCCCAAGGGTGATCCACAGGGTAGTTCATTTTTGAAAGCACATCAGACTTAATTTGCGATAGTGATGATCTCGCAATACTTGGTTGATCTGCAACAATTAAACCAAGGTCTTGATCTTGAAGTTCAAGTGCAGCACTGATATTTTCTAGTTCATTTTGAGATAAAAACTTTTCAATGGATGAGGAAAGTGTGTTTTGATTCTTGCGAATCCATACCAATCCTTTTGCACCATAGCTTTGAATATCTTTAGTCAAAGTATCGATCTGACTTCGTGATAAACTGTTTCCACCCGGTATTTTGATACCTCTAATTTCGCCTTTCGCATGCATGATCTTTTGAAACACTTGAAATTCTGTATTTTTCACAATTGACGATAATTCAACAAGTGGCAAAGGATAACGGAGGTCAGGTTTGTCTGTTGCGTAGGAGCTCATGGCTTCTTGGTAACTCATGCGTGTAAAGGGAGTTGGTATATCGATCCCAATGGTTTCTTTCATGATGCGTACCATGAGTTGCTCAATGATGTGTTGAATTTCTCTTTGCGTGGTGAAACTAAGTTCCATATCAAGCTGCGTAAATTCTGGTTGCCGATCAGAGCGCAAGTCTTCATCACGAAAACAGCGTACAATTTGATAATAACGATCCATCCCCGAAATCATCAAAAGTTGTTTAAAAAGCTGTGGAGATTGAGGAAGTGCAAAGAATTTTCCCTTATGCACTCGGCTTGGGACAACGTAGTCTCTCGCACCCTCAGGTGTTGATTTTGTTAAGTAGGGCGTTTCAATTTCCAAAAAACGCTCTTGGTTTAAAAAATTTCTTATCGTATGATTGAGTTGATGTCTGATGACCATGTTTTTTTGAAGTGCAGGTCTTCGTAAATCTAAATATCGGTATTTTAGTCTTGTTACTTCTGATGCCTCAACATCATCTTCAATTTGAAATGGAATAACTTCAGATGATGAAAGAAGTACAACCGTATCAACTAGAATTTCTATTTCACCCGTCGACATTTTTGCGTTTACCATATTTTGTGGTCGTTTAGCGACAACACCTTGAATAGATATAACAAATTCATCCCTAAATTTTTGAGCACTTGTATGCGCTTCTGGGCATGTTTCTGGATTAAAAACAATTTGAGTCATTCCGTATCGATCTCGAAGGTCAATAAAAATAAGACCGCCATGATCTCTTCTAGAACCTACCCACCCTGACAAAGTTACCTTTTGGCTGACTTCTTTTTGACTAAGTTCTCCACAATGATGTGTTCTGTATGAATTCATAAAATTTCTTTCAATGTATGTGTTATGTTTTCAATAGCAATAACCTCTTGGTTTTTTGTATCAAAATTTTTCCAAAGAACAGATTTTTTGCTCCATTCATCTTCTCCAAGAATCAATACATGATTGGCTTTGTATTTATTTGCTGCGCGAAGCCCAGATTTCATGCTTGTAATATCAGTTAAAAAATGGATTTTTGCTTGAGTTTTTACTTCTCGAATTTTGTCGGCAATTGTAAGTGCGTGTTTTTCTAAAGATGAGTCTAGTGCCATCACAATGATATTTACATGCTCAGTTGGTACAATTTTTCCAGCGCTCAAGAGTAATCTCTCAAGTCCCAGTGCAAAACCAGTAGCAGGTATTACGCTACCACCAAGCTGCTCACTGAGACCATCGTAACGTCCTCCACCAATAATTGTATCTTGTGCTCCTAGGTTTGATGATTTAAGTTCAAATGCTGTATCACAATAATAGTCCATTCCACGGACGATGGCAGGGTTAACTGCGTACTCAACCTTGTGAAGATTAAGCTGTTCAACAACATCTTCAAAGAATTGTTTTGAATCAGAACTAAGATAATCAAGAATGCTAGGTGCTTCTTTGATAGCATGAACAAGTTTTGGATTTTTACTATCCAATAATCGTAGAGGGTTTTCTTTCAAACGCTTTTTTTCGTGTTCAGAAAAATCATTTTGATACTTGGAAAAATATTCAATCAGGACGTCTCGGTATTTTTTTCTGGTTTCCTTATCTCCAAGAGAGTTGATTTCAAGCGTATATTGATCAATGCCAAAAGTTTTAGCGATGTCTATCATCATAAGAATAAGTTCAACATCAAGACTTGGGGAACGTTTGCCAATTGTTTCAACACCAAATTGATGAAACTGTCGATATCGACCTTTTTGTGGGCGCTCGTGACGAAATAAAGGACCAATATAAAAAAGTTTTGTGAGTGGTTTTTCTTGTCCTAGATTGTGTTCTAAATAGCTTCGTACAACAGATGCTGTTCCTTCAGGGCGTGCACACATGGCAACACCACCTTGGTCAACAAATGAAAACATTTCCTTTTGAACAATATCAGTATGTTCTCCAACACCTCGTGCATAGAGCTCTAAAGGTTCTAAAATGGGTGTGCGAATTTCATCAAAGCCATAACGTGATGCAAGAGCGGTAAGGTCATTTTCAGCTTTTTGCCATATTGCAATATCGCTAGGAAGAATGTCTTGCATGCCTTTAAGGGTTGAAAGCGCCATGGAGTGTTTATAGCGTTAATTGATGTGTATGACCATCAATATTGGCAGGTTCTAAGGTGCAGTGCATGATTTTTTCGAAAATACCAGCGTATACTTTTGCGACTTCGTCAAGGCTGGTTTGAACACCTTCGTTTTTCATGGAAGTCATTTCCATATTTTGGATACCACAGGGTGTAATGACAGAAAAATGATCCAGATTAGCAGAGACATTGAGTGCTATGCCATGGATAGACACAAATTTTTTTACATGTATGCCCAGTGAGCCAATTTTCTTATGATTAAGGTAAACACCGGGAATGCCGTCTTTGCGTGCGGCAAGAAGACCGAATATTTGTAGGGTATCAATCATTGTTTGTTCTAATTTACAGACATAATCTTTGATACCGAGCTTAAGTTTTTTTAAATCAAGCACAGGATATACAACAAGCTGGCCGGGACCATGGTACGTAATTTTTCCACCTCGGTTTACATTGACGACATCAAACCCTTGGGCACGAAGATGTTCTACGGATTGATGAAGGTTCTGTCCTTTCTCTGCACGACCTAACGTGATAGTTGGCGGGTGCTCGACCATGAAAAGATGACAACTGCCTTGATGTTCTAAAATTAGGTTTCGCATTGATTCTTGAAGAGACCATGCATCGCTATGGCGTATGAATTGAAGTTCGTGGTAGTAAACTTTATGCATGGTTGAGGTATGGGCATACCAAAAAGACGCAAAAAATCAACGGGAGATTATGTAAATTATTGATATTGCTTACATTTTTTCAGGGGCGGGGATGCCAAGCAACTGCAGTCCAGTCTGTAGAACGCAAGACGTTGCAAAGACCAGAAGCATACGCGCGCAAAGTGTGTTTTCGGGTGCATCCAAAATACGTACACTTTGGTAAAACCGATTGAAATCCTTGGTTACAGAAATAAGGTATTGGCCCAAATAAAATGGTTCATTTTCAGCTACAACCTTTTCAAGTGAAAAAATAAATTGAGATAAAGTACGAATTAATTTTTTTTCTTCACGTTCTTTATAAATTGAAAAATCATTCGGTAGAGAAATAGGCTGATCATGTTTTTTGAGCAAACTTTTCGTGCGTACATAAGAATACTGAAGGTAGGGTCCAGTTTCTCCTTCAAAGCTTAAGATATCATCCCATGCAAATTTTACATTCTTGATTCTTTTAGCAGAGATATCTGCAAAAAGAATCGCTCCGAGCGCAACATCCTTTGAAATATCCACAGCGTTTTCAAGTGTAGGATTCTTTTCTTTAATAATAGAAAGAGCTTTTTCTTCTGCCCTTGCAAGCACATCTTGCAAAAATACTACGTTTCCTTTACGAGTTGACATTTTTTCAGAACCAAAAGTAATTTGACCAAATGCAACGTGGTTGCATCTATCATAAAAAGAATACCCAGCCATCGAAAGAATTTTAAATAACTGTTGAAAGTGTAGTGATTGTTCACTTCCAACAACATAAAGCATTTTGTAAAAATCAAATTCTTTATATCGATAAATAGCCGCAGCTAGATCTCTTGTTATATATAGCGAACTTTCATCTCCTTTTTGTAAAACAGCCACACTCATGTTTTCTTTTTTCAGGTTTACGATAGTGGCACCTTCACTTATTTCAGATATCCCCTTTTTTTCGAGTGTAGTTAAAAGCGATGGAAGCTGATCAATATAAAAACTTTCACCCCATAAGTGGTCAAATTCAACACCAAGTCGAGTATAAATACTATCAAGCTCCTTCATGGTGAGATTGCGGAACCAATCCCATAGCTCTTTTGCACTTTCATCTCCTTTTTCAAGTTGAGAAAAGGCTTCTCGTGCTTCTGTTGTTAATGTGGGATCATTTTTTTCCTCATCATGGAATCGTACATAAAGCGTAAACAATGAAAGAATAGGGTTTTCATCTAGCATTTGAGCGTTACCCCATCTTCGATATGCAGTAATTAATTTACCAAATTGTGTACCCCAATCTCCTAGGTGGTTGATGCGAGTCACTTCATATCCCATAAAAGCATAAATTCTACTCAAACAAGCTCCTAAATTGGTAGAACGTAGGTGGCCAATTGAGAATGGTTTTGCAATATTTGGGGATGAAAACTCAATTACCACACGCAAGGGTGACGACATTGATACTTTTTCAAAAGTATCTGGATTTTGAAAAACAGATGTAAGAACCTTTTGGGCTAGCAATTCATCGTTAAAGAAGAAATTAACATAGCCACCCTGTGCTTCAATTTTAGTAATTTCTTTTGGAAGAGGGAGCTTTTGCAATTGAGATGCAAAATCTTTTGCAAGATCTTGGGGAGATTTTTTTTTCTCTTTAGCCCATCTGAAACATGCAATAGCTCGGTCACCTTGATCTTCTTTTGGAGGAAATTCAATTAGTGAATAAACATCCTTCTCATCTATTGAATGTACAGATGAGAATAGTTTGGCAATAATTTCATTATACAGGTTCATTGTGTAAATTTTCTATATCATGAAATTTCCACCAGCACATCAGACTTTATCGCGACTTACTCATGATTCTGAATAAATGCGTCCATTTCATTACGAATATCAGCAATAAATTTTTCAAACTCGGCTCGGGTAAGATCTTGAGGAATGATCCGAGGTTTTCCTACTTGGACTTCAATGGGATGGGGCCACATCATATATGAGCCTTTACGGTTAATGTAAAAATTGCCCTTGGTTGCAATAGGTACAATAGGATAACCAGATTTTTGGGCTGTTAAAAAGATGCCCTTTTTAAAAGGTTTGAGACTTCCATTTAGGCTGCGGCCTCCCTCTGGAAAAGAGATGATAGAATAGCCTTCATCCTTTCTTTGAGCTGCGATCTGGCTCATTCTTTCAAAATTATCAATGCGTTTAGGGTCCACAGGTATTCCTTTAGACATTGACATGAGCCATCCATAAACAGGTATAGAAAATTGCCATTTATGCATAATGCCACAGATAGCATTTGGACTTATTTTGGCTGCCAAAAAAGCATCTAAAATATTAACGTGGTTTTGTACTAAAAGATAAGGCGCTTTTGGATCAAAATCAGGATGATAGGATATGCGTATGGGGGAAAAAAAGAAGGCAAATACTTGAATTAGTTTTCGAAGCAAAGGGTAGTTGTTATTGTATCCTCGAAGTATCGATAGTGGAAAACCAATGAAAAAAAAGTAAAATAAAAAAAATAAACCAACAATCCAAGCATAGATTGTAAAAAGTAGATGCAAAATAAATGGTGGCTTTTTTTTCATGTATAAATTTTCAAAGCATTTTTATGAACAATTACTTCTGAAGGTTCTGCTTTTATCATTTCTCCATCAATCATGATACTTTGTAAAACAGGTTCTTCAAAACGAATATTCTCAGCTTGCATAATCTCGACAAATGGAAAGAATGTGTGTTCGCCAGAAAATATTTTGGGAAAAGCTCGAAGCAATTTCCATGGTGATTGTTGCTGAACCAAAACAGTGGCAATTTTTCCATCTGTTGGGTCTGCATGTGGAGCCATCATCATATTGCCTCCCGTGAAACGTGTGTTGTTGAAAGATAAAAATGACCATGGTTGAAATATGGTTTTTCCGTCTACCGTGATTGAAAAAGCTTTTGATTTATAAGAAAATAGATTTATAAGAACCGCAATTATATAGCCGATGCTTCCAAATTTTGAAAAATAACGATTTCGAAAAGTTCCAACCTGTGCAACAAAACCGGTGCTAATAATGTTTGTTGAAAAATATTTTTTCTCTTTGCAAACAAGTTCGTTGATATCTAAATAAGTTGTTTTCATATTTTGAATTGCATTAAGGCTTGTTTTCTGATCCAAATTAAAATCTTTAATCATAGAGTTTCCAGTGCCTGTCGGAAATATACCTATTGTAGGAGGATCAGAAAATCCTTCTGGATAAATTCCATTGATTACTTCAAAAATTGTTCCATCTCCTCCAAAAATAATAAATGAACGACACCCGTTTTTATATTGTTTTGACGCAATTTCAGAGGCGTTATTTTTGTATTGTGTGTAAAATATCTCACAAGGTATTCTCTCAATAAGATTCTTTTTAAGTTTGTTAAACTTCCATCGGTTAAAAAGATGCCCTGCTTTTGGATTGATAATCAATGTGTGTAGTTTCATAACTTAATCATTTCAACAATTTCAGATTGCGCAATATTTTCTGCCAGCACAGGTCGTTTAATTTTCAAAGTTGCTGTTTTAGGAAACTCTTTTGTGAAATTCAAGGCATAGGAAATTCTTTTATACTCAGGCAGTAATTGATTAATTTCCTCAATAGCCTTTGCATAATTAAAAATCGTCTTTTTCTCGTTGTAATATACAAGAAATAGTTCATCACGATGCTGTGTTTGTTCGGGCCAAATGAAGCTTCCCGCAAGAACACAATAGTCATCAAAAGGCAATGATTGAAAATAATGTTCAATATCTTCAGGATAAATATTTTTACCTCCTGAAGTTACAATCATATTCTTTCTTCTGCCTTTAAAAATTAAGTGTCCCTTATCTATGTATCCTAAGTCACCCGTTTGGAGCCATCCATCAATAATTGTTTGAGACGTTAGCTCATCGTCTTTATAATATCCTTTCATGACTGTTGGACCTTTTGCAATAATTTCTCCGATCTGCGCATCATTTGGATTTTGAATTTTAAGTTGTGTTATTGAGAGGGGCTTTCCTACAGTGTCATGTCGAAATGGCTTAAGATCATTTACTGTAATAACTGTACCAGCTTCAGTTAAACCGTAGCCCACAGCAACAGAAAAACCGATATCATAAAAAAATTTGGCCATAACGGGATCTGTGTAAGCACCGCCTACAAATATGTACTGCAGATGGTTTCCAAATTTTTTATGAATAGGAAATAAAAGAACTCTTGATAATTTATAGCAAGGCCGAGATCGAGTAAGTGTTTGATTTATAAAAAGCATGATACGAAAAAATAACTTTGAAAAAAAGGATAGCGATGACAATTGATTTTTAAGTTTTGTTTCAAGATTTTTGAGTAACATTGGAACCAGTGCCATGTGAGTTACTCGAAATTCTGAAATTGTCGATGCAATAAATTCAGGGCGTAAGGTTCTTTGATGTATGGTTTTGGATCCGTGCATAATAGGGAGAAAAAACCCACACATAAAGTCAATTGCATGATTTGTAGGAATGAACGAAAAATATGTATGTTCTTTTCCAACTGGAAAAAGTTGTGCTAAAGCTTGCGCTTGATGTAGATAATTTGCATGTGTGAGCATACATCCTTTAGGTCTTCCAAATGTTCCTGACGAATAGACAATTGTAGCTATATCTTCCGGTTGTCGAGGCTTCATTACAAAAGAAAAATTTGAAGCAGCGCTCTCTAAATGCAATGCATGCTTTATATCTTTTCCCTCAGGCACCTCGGTAACAAAAACAACAATATTTGATAATTTTTCAAAGTCAGCAGATTTCATGAGCCTATGCCAGATCGGGTATTCAACAATAAGCATTGTTAGGTCTGCATGAAGAATGAGTCGTATATGTTCTTCAGGTCCTAATTTGTAATCCAAAGGTACAAGTACACCGCCAGCAAAAAAAACACCTATTGCTGATGTATTCCAAAGTGATTGATTTGACATAATGATGCCACAATGGGCTCCATCTTTAAAATGATGGTGTTGTAAATGTTTGGCAGTATGCACTGCTTGGTCAAATATATCTTGATAAGAAAGCTTTTTGGTTAATTGATTTCGATTGACCTCAAGTAAACCAATATGATCTGTTTTAGCAAGAAGCGAATGATGAAAAGCTTCTCCAAGAGATGTATAGGATATGATCATAGTCTATCTGAAATAACATTTGTTAGATCTTCAAAAGATCTGACATCTTGAAGTTCATAATCAGGAATTTCAATGCTGAAATGGTTTTCAAGATCAGTCAACATGGATAATACATCAACGCTATTAATTTGTAGGGTTGTGAATATATCTTTGGATGGTTCAATTAAATCAAGCGAGATAGAAAATTTTTCAGAAGCAAGTTTCTGAATGGTTAAAAAAACATTTTGATTCATGTGTAACTCCTTTATTTGGGCAAATAGGGCTGTTGTGATGTATCTTGAACAAAACTTTCTAAAGCTTTTTGAACTTTGGGGTCAAGCACCATTTTTATAAAGAGGGCTTTTTCTTCATGTAATTTTTCTTTTATTTCCGGCTTAATGAATTTTTTTGCTATTTGAACCACATTTGTATCAAATTTTGACATTTGCAGCGCCATTTTTTTTGCAATACCAAGACCTTTTCCAGAAGGTACAACTTGTGAAACCAAAGACGGAAGGTTTTTTGCTTGTATACTTCTTCCTGTTAAAAGAAAATCCCGTATTGTTTGATTCGAAACTTCTCTCATCAGTCTTGGAATGCCCCCAAATCCCGGAATTAAACCAAGTCGGAGCTCGGGAAAGCAAAATCTAGTTGTTTCTTCAGCGATAATAATATCTGCAACAAGGGCCAATTCAAAACCACCACCAAAACATATACCATGTGTCACAGCAATCACAGGAATGGGAAGAAGATCTAATGTATCTAAAACATGATGAATTCGATCAATGAAGTTTTCAATCTTCTCTTTATGTGATTTTTTGGGCTCATAGGTAAGGCCCTCATAAAGGGATCGAAGATCTGCGCCAGCCGAAAACCCCTTTGCATTTGAACTTGAAATAATGAGAGCTTTAGCGTTTTCAAGAGGTGCTTGTTGCAAGAAATCCTCAAAAAAAGAAAGCATGGACATGCCTATTTCGTTACAAGGTTCGCAGTTAAGCTCAATATGAAGTATTGGATGATCAAAATGCCACTTCATGCAGACTCCTTGAGTTTTTGTGCCACCTGAGATTCAAAATAAGCTTCAATATGACGTCTTTTAAGTTTCTGATTGGCTGTAAGTAATTCATGGTTCAGAAAAAAACCTTGTTCCACTAAAATTGAAAAACCAAGTTTTTTGTAATGGGGTTGATTTAAGTTGTATGTTTCCACAATTTGATCCAATTGAGTCGTTGTTAGCGTACCAGAAACAATGATTCCAATTTTAGGTTGTCCATGGCCTACAATACAAGCATATTCTATATTAGTGTCTAATGAAGTGAAAAACTCCTCAAGGGGTTCAGGAACAATATTATGTCCTGAAGATGGAATAATCACATTGTTAATTCTACCCAAAATTTTGATTCGATTTTCTGAATCTATTTGTGCAATATCACCTGTATGGAACCACCCATCTCGAATTACATTTTGAGTTTGCTCATCGTTTTTGTAGTAGCCTTGAAAAATATGAGGACCCTTTGTTAAAAGTTCTCCATCTTGAGAAACTTTTGTCTGAATGCCTTCAATTGGAACACCAACATACGATTTTCGTACAAGTTCAGGCATGTCCATAGTTACAATTGCTGTGGTTTCTGTTAAACCATAGACTTGGTACACAGGTATACCAATCATTTCAAACCAAGATTGTGTATCTGGATGAAGTGGCGCTGATCCACAAATAAGAAATTCTAAACGGGTTCCAATTTTGTGTTTTATGCTTGTAAGAACAGTTTTTCTTAAAAGAAAAAAATATAATTTTTCTAAAAAAGTTATATTATCGTCCTGGTATTTTTGCCAAAGCGTTTTTGACTTATTAAATAATCTTTGGATTGGAATTGGTTGTGATGTTATTTTTTTCTCTACACCCTGCTTAATTCTTTCAAGAAGTGTAGGAACGTTTAAATAATAATTAGGATTTATGCTTTGAATTTCTTGCGCTAAATTTTGTAAATCCATTGATAGGTGAATTTCATTACCTCTATGCAGTTGTGTCCAAAGCATCATTCTAGATCCGGCAAAACAAAAGGGAAGATAATGAAAAATAATATCTTTTTTATTGCTTCCAAATTTTGCCTGAACAAGCCTTGATTTGGTTTGTATTAGCATGAATTTAACGCTTTTGTGAGAAAGCATGACCCCCTTAGGATTTCCGCTTGTCCCTGAAGTATAAATCATTGTTGCGGTTAACGTATCGTTAATTTGCGGAAAATCTGTCATCGTGGTTTCATTTTTATCTGAAAAGAAAAATGAAATATGTGAAAAATGAGTCTGAAAATTCGTATATTTTTGGATTTGATTTTTTAATTCTTCGTCAAAAAAAATTGTTAAAACAGGTTCTACTTCATCTATAATATATGCAAGCTCCTTTGGATCTTGTCGATGATATAGAGGTACAGAAATTGCACCCATCGCAACGATGCTTAAGTCTGTAACAATCCACTGGTAGCTATTGGGGCCAATTAAACAAATGCGATCAGATTTTTTAATGTGACGATTTTTGAGTTGTTTATAAACTCTTTGTGCATCGATAAAAAACTTTTGTCTTGTATAAGACCGATTCCCATTTTGTAAAACCTCGGTGATAATATTTTGATCTGGGTTTTGCTTTAGTTTACGTATGATATCGTGTGTAAAACTCATCCAAATTGTTCCATAATATGTTGTGTTTGTTTGTGTAATGAGGGTAGGTATTTTTCCCACGACCCTTCTGCAATCGAAGGACAAAAATCTGGATATACCTTTTGAACTTCTTGAGAAAATATTTTACCCATTTCACCCATTTTTTGAATTTCTCTTGGAATCATTTTTCCGATTCTGTGAACAATTTCTTCTTTGTTTTGGTGTAAAGATACCAAGCACTCGTATGTTCTTTGTTCCAAATCATCTTGATCTACTTTAAGAAGTAAGGTCGTGTCATCTCGATCTGTAAGAAGATTGTGAATTCTTTCATCCATTGTAATGCCTGCCGAGGGCACAAGACCCGTCATTGAGCATACAATGGCGTGGAATCTTGAGCTGATAAGGCTTGATGCATGATGTAGAATGCTAAGCATTTCAAAAATGTTGTACTCATCACTGATAAACATAGGGATGGGGTGGGTTCTTTTTTTGTTGATTGCGTTGCATGCTTTTCGATCAAGTTTTTCCATACCTATAAGTATAGGAAAAATTTGATGTTCTTCTTCAAAACGTTTTAAAGCATTGTGAATTGATAAAATGTATTTTTCAAATTGCTGCTTTTTCTTTTCATTGATTTCATGAAAATAAATAGAATCATAATGTTCATCTTGATGTTGACCAAGAATGTATTTTTTGAACGTTTTACTAATGCTTGGACGTACTGGCCAACAGAACGGATCAATCGGGCAAATGGCTACAATCGGTTTTTTTCCGTCCCAGCCATGGGCTTTTAAAATTTTTTCTCCAATTTCTTTTGCTGGTGGAGCAAATGTCCATGCCGTATCTGTGCCGGGAGAATTTCTAATATGAAGCTGGTCTAGGACGGCTTGCGAAGCTTTATTGCGGCAAATGATCAGAGATTCATGACATTGTTTTTCAACAAAGCTTTGAAGATGTGGTGTCATTTGCCCTGCTTCAGCGCCATATCCAATACTTAGCTTATTTTCAGCATTGGCCATGCCAAGGGCTCCAGCCATAAGCGTTGAAAGCGCATCCGCAAATTTGGATTTAAACATAGAGCCTTCACATGCAATAACACCGTCATACTGTGGACAGTGCTTGTACAAAAACATAGGAAATATTTTTGGAATATGAATTTGCGTAACGTCAGGAAAGTAGTCTTTTGAACCTTTGAGATCAACCGAAACGATTGATAACTGAGATTGGTTTTTTCCAAGCACATGTTCAATTTGACGAATCATTTCACTTACACGAACATCAGCGCCAGTGTTTCTGGAGCCAGTGTAGCCAACAAATAGAAGTTTTAAAGGTAAGCCGGGTTGCCATCTATGCTGCTTTATTTTACCCTTTTTGTGGGTCATATCGATCATTAATGACATCCATGACTGGAGAGTTACATCAGGCGATAAAGATTCAATCATAGGGTATTTATCCTTTTTGTAATTTTTTGTATGGATAACGAAATTTGTTTTTTTGGACAAATTCATAAAATCCAGAACAATACTGTGTAAATGATTCAGGTTTATTTTGTAATTCTTGTGTAATCTTTTCATGATCAAAAACTGTGTCAAAAGCTAAATAAGGCAAGAATACTTTCATCAATGCAGCAGCTTTTGTTATAAAAAGGTTTCTGGGCAAATAATTCAGAGCATTAATGATCCACGTAAAAGGTTTTAGTAGAAAAGGGGCAAAAAGTGTTTTTCGATGATATCCTGATTGGTGAAGTGTTTTTGCTATTTCTTCAAACGTTGGTGACTGTTTGCCAGAGCTTAAATGATAAATTGCATGCTCAGGCTTTTCTTTACAGTGAATGTCCGCAATGGAAAAGCCAACAAAATTCGCTGGTACAATATCCAGTTTCCACGCCGGATCAAATGGTAAAATAGGAAACCTTGAGAGTTTTGCAAATGCAAATGCCATGTCAAACTGTGTAGTTTGAGAAAAGCGACTATCACCGAGTACAATGCTAGGTCTAAAAATGATTACAGATAGATTTGAAAGTGAACTTTGAACCATTTCTTCACAAAACTTTTTGGTACGAGCGTAGGGATCATAGTCTCTTCTTTGCCAGTCAATAGAATTTTCTTCGATTACAACTTCATGTGATCTTTCTCCTGCAACCGCAACTGTTGAGACAAAACTAAAGCGCGTAAGCTTTGGCGATGCTTTTGCGAGCTCAATCATATGAAGAGTCCCCATAAGATTGATTTGTGCACATTTTGTCTCTGATTTTCGATTCAAAGACGCAGCACAATGAATAATAGAAGAAATATTTTGGGTTACAGAATCGAACGTTTTTTGGTCAAAGCCAATTCTTTTTTGACTGACATCCCCAGATACAATTTTGATCCGTGTCTCAAAAAACTGCAAAAATGTTTTCTCATCCATGTGAAGTTGAAGCGCATTCCATAATTTTTCTTTTGCTTGGTCAGTTTCCCCACGTACCAATATGCAAATCTCATGATCAGTTGTTTCAAGAATTCTTGTGACAACATAAGATCCTAAATAACCGGTCCCGCCTGTTATAAAAATCATACCAAAGCCTCCATAGAATGATCTTGCACTTGTGTAGTGAATTTTTTGGTTGGGTTCATTTGTGGAACATTTCTTCCTTCTATGACTGGAAAACACCATTTTTGAAGCCCAGGCATTTGAGATTCCATCCAATATTCTTTCCATTGAAGATCGACTAAATCATATTTCCAGAATTTTTCTTTGACTTGAAATTTCGTAATATTCTTGCTGATATAAATTTGCACAAAATCATGCGTATAAGGTTTAAAAATACTTAATAAATTTTCTGCTTGTTCTAGTTTTCTTTTTGTCAAAGTGATTTTACTTCTTATAGGTTTGAGCCAATTTCGTATTACTTGTGGGAGTTCATCAACAGATGCACAATGTTTTTCTAAATTTGAAAATATTTTTAAAAGATTTTTAGAGGAAAAAAAATGATCCCGCAAAGTAGCAATTGTTTTTCTGTGTCTGCCGTATCGCTCAAGAAAAGTTTTACCTGTAGATCGATAAAAATTTTCGTAATAATCTGACGAAAGTTGACATGCGTCGCCAATGGTAAATGGATTCAGAAAAGAAGTAGAGATATGATAAACGGGAGCTGCTTTATCGATAAGCTTTGCTGCCGTTACAATGGTTAAGCCTTTTGCCACAATGTCTACTGGAATAACATCAAATGGATGTTCTTCTTCAGCTGGAAAATAGCGAAACCATCCCTTTACCAAATATACAATCGGACCAGAAGTGTTAAAGCCTTCATTCCAACCTGGAAACGGATATTTCGCAGAGCTTTCTACAATAGATGGTCGTACAATGGAATAATCAATATGAGCGTATTCATTTTTTAGAATTTTTTCTGCGAGCGCTTTTGTATAGGTGTATGTGTTAGGAAACCCTAATGATTGCGCTCTTTCTGACCCGATTCGAACAAGTTCTTGCTTAATTTCTTTACCTCTCAGTTGATCAAGTGTTCTTTGAAATTGTTTGATATTCTGGGTTTTGCCCTTTTGCTCATTTCGTTGTCTCAAAAAATTGTTCATTTCTTGGGTTTTTTCTTTCCCGAAATAAGTCTCCTTTGTTTTTTCAATCGCGTATTCAATCCACTTCATTTCTTTTTGTGGTGTAAAGTCTAAATTTCTAGGAGTTTCATCTTCTATTTTTTCTACGATTGCTCCTTCAGTTTCACCAGCAACATAGCAAGTACTTACGTGAATTAGTTTTGCATGATCACACGAAGAAATAAAATCAGCGGCATGAAGAGTGCCCTTAACATTTACATTGTATGAATCTTCTAGAGATGCTCGAAAATCAACCAAGCCAGAAATGTTGACCATAATATCTAGTGTTTTTTGGATTTCTTGAATTTGAAATGCCGAAAGGCCAAAATTTTCTTTGGATAAATCTCCTTCAAGAACCGTAATTTTTTGATTGATGATATGCTGAAGTTTTTCAAAACTTGCATTTTCAAACCAAGGCTCAAATGCAAAAGAAGAGTGAACCATTTGTACAAAACGATCTCTAGCGGATTGTCCACCTTTGGAACGAACAATCAAATACAAATGCTCAAACTCATCCACGTGTTGCAAAAACATGCTTAACCATACTTTGCCTAAAAAACCTGAAACGCCTGAGACAAGAAGGGTTTTTTTACAAAAAGCGTCTTCAATAGATAACGGAATATGTTTGGTTCGTTTGTTCACAGTGCGTATTTTTAAGGAGGCTCACATTATCAGATTTTTGTGCATCCGTACTACTTTCGGGGCACATGCCTGCCATGTCCTTTAAAATAGTCAAAATATTGATTTTATTCAATAATTTTCCACTCTTGGTTTTCTTGCACGAATTTGAGGACTTGATTCTCAGATTGGAGGCCTTTGGTCCAAGTCACTTCCAAATAAGCTTGGTTTTCTTGGTAGAGTGGATCAGAAGCCACAAAGCTCATCATACGCATGGTATTTTGCATTTCGTTGCGCTCTTTTCTTTTGATGTTTTTTAGTTGTTTTCGAACATCTTTTTGACGAAAAGAAGCGTAGCATTCAACCATACCGTCAATAGATCCTTCCTCGGCTTTTTGTTTCCAAGTTAAAAAGGTTTGTTTGGGGGTCTCAAAGGGTTTAAGTTCACGAAACTCATCCAACGCATTTTTTACTTCTTCTTGTGAAAGCGTTGTCTTTTGCTTGATAAGAGGAGTTATGCGGGGCCGCTCTTTGATAACAATACTTTGAATCTCGTCCATTTGAATGCTTTGGTGTTGGCCATTTTCGAGTGTGACACCAAGCGCAGAAGGGAGGTCTGTTTTTTTTGCTTCAATTACTTCTCCTGTTTGAAGTTCAATTTGGATACCAAAGCTTGAAAGGCTATAAAACATACCAAGAGTGAAAATCAATATAAGATAGGACTTCATGATGTCTCTGTATGACAAAAACCTTAGGAAAGATCCAGTTTTTATAGGGTAAAAAATAATTCTTGACACATCACAACTTGGGGATATCCTGATGGGGTGTTGAGTCTAATTTCGGTGAGGTGCGATCTCCTATGACGACAGAATTCAAAGAAGATGAGTTTTTTCGTACCGATCAAGCTGTAGATGAAGGGCTTCCTGATGATTTGATTGAAGAAATCGATCATGTTCTTGGGGAAGCTGTTTTGCAGCTTGAAAACCATCAACATGTCCCTGATCACCCTATACACGATACAGAAATCCATTTTGAACTCGATGAAGGTTCGCACATGCTTCATGATCCGAGTTTTGGTGTTGGTGAAATGCAACAAATGCTTATGGACATGATGAATATGACACTTCGTCCACTTGCAAGATATGTCAAAGCGTTTCAATATGGTGAGAACTATGAAGAGACACTGGATTTATGTTGTTTGCTTATATCACCCTTAATTCCTCAGCTTGAGGCCGCCATGTTAACGCAGCCCATGGAAGACCTAGCTTTTTTTAAATCAGTGGTCCTTTTTGCACGCAACGAAAGTGATCCACATGGACGCAAAATCATGAAGAATGTTGTGCATCGGGCATACAAAGAAGTTCAGAAAACTTTTGACTTGCGTTATCGAGGTTCTCGAAAAGCAGTGAAAAATCTAGTTTCCTTTTTGCAAGCACTTCGAGCCAATGCATCCATCAAAGAGGAAGATATTGAAAAGTTTTTTGCAATTGGCGTACCTTCACTTACGTGGGTCAGGCGCACAAGTTCAAAAGATTTGAACAGTCTTTCTGGAATCCCAGTAGGCAAGATACGCATGATTCGTACACTTGCAAAAGAGCAATCTAAACCAAAGACATCTACTGCGGACGTGCTAGCACCAATTCCTAAGATTACTTTTTCAAACGAACCGCTTACAACAATTCGTGAGGCCTCTGAAGATCAAGACCCGTTTTTAATTGATATTGTATCAACGCGAAATTCTTTAAATTCCAAGGAATAAATAAAAAAGCTACAAGTCTTTTAGTATATCTTCTGCATGTGTTGCAACACTCACTTTTGGATATACTTTTGAAATTTCCCCTTTTGGATTCACGATAAATGTAGACCGTAATATTCCCATGTATTTTTTTCCGTACATGGACTTTTCACCCCAAGCGCCCATTTTTTCTGCAAAGGAATGATTTGGGTCGGAAAGTAATTCATAGGGTAGTTCTTGTTTTTGTAAAAACTTTTCATGACTTTCGATTGAATCAGGACTTATACCAAAGATTGCAATTTTCTTTTTTTTGAACAAAGAAAAATGGTCTCGAAATGAGCAAGCCTCTTTTGTACAGCCCGGTGTTTGATCTTTGGGGTAAAAAAATAAAACATAGGAAGAACCTAGAAGAGATTTTGATGTTACCTTCTTTCCACTGGTTGATAAAAGTGAAAAGGCAGGAATTTTTGATCCAACTTTGCGTAGTGCCATATGATCTCCTTATGAAGGTGCTAGCGTAAGATGTGATTACGTATATCAAAAAACATGCTGCATCAAAACCAAAGTTTTTAAGTGTGCATTTGATCAAAATTCGAGTAGAAAAGAGAATATTATGATTAAACAAGCTGTCATACCCGCAGCAGGCCTAGGAACCCGATTTTTGCCTGTAACAAAAATTGTACCAAAAGAGCTTTTACCCATTATGGCCAAACCAGCGCTACAATATATTGTTGAAGAGTTGGTACAATCGGGCATCGAGGAAATCATACTGGTCTTAAGCCCTGAAAAAGAGTCTATTTTTCATTATTTTTCTGAAGGTGGCTTTATTGATCAGATTTTGGATGAGAGAGGGCATCAAGAGAAGCTTTTCGACCTTAGATCTCTATTGAAACAAGTTCATTTTAAAAGAGTTTATCAACATAATCCTTTGGGTCTTGGACATGCGGTACTTTGTGCAAAACGAGAAATTTGCACTGACCATTTCGCTGTTGTTCTTCCTGATGATATTGTTTTTTCTACAACACCTTGCATGAAGCAGCTTATTTCTGCATTTACAACCAAAGCGCAATCTATACTAGGATTAGAAAAAGTCGCAGATGAACATATTAGTTCATATGGCGTTATCGGAACCAGTGAAAAGCCTGCCGCATCAGAGCCATTTCTTATCAATCAAGTTGTGGAAAAGCCGAAAAAGGAAGAGGCGCCGTCTAACTACGCAATTATAGGCCGGTATATTCTTTCAAAAGAAATTTTTGATTTTATACCTGAAAAAATGCAAATGCTTCATAAAGAGATTCAACTTACTGATGCAATTGCAAAATTAGTTTCTCAAAATAAAGTATCTGGCTATTTGTTTGAAGGTAAGCGAGTTGATGTGGGGCAGCCGATAGGTTTTACAAAGGCAAATATTATTTGTTCTCTTGAGCAGTCAGACAATTCACATGAGATTACGTCATTTATCCGGGAAATGGGATTATGAAACGATTGATATTGTTATTTTTTCTTCTTCCTTCTCAGGTATTTGCATTTGTGTACCCTCCAAAATACGTTTACGAAGGCTTTCTTAGAAACAACAAACAGGTACATTCAATTACTTATACAAAAGTGTATCAAAGCATTTCTGAAGGAAGATCAGCGCAGGTTGATAGAGTTGAAAAAGTTTTTATCGAAAGACCGGGCAAAGTACGTGTTTTTGATGAAAAAAATATGGTTGATAAGCGCATGAACCCCACAAAAGCAATTTTGATGCAGCAAAATCAGAAAAGAGAAATATCAATTGATTCGATCATGAGTCCAATTGAGATGCTTTGGGCCTATGATCAAGTAGATCCACTTATGATTCGAATCAATCAGTTTCAAACACCAACACATAAGTATCAGTGGTTTTTGTACCAAGGAAAAAAACACTGGATGCAAGGTACAAGGGATGGGGATTTTATTTTATTTACAGAGGATACATTTAATCTTAAAGCTGCGAAGAAGGGCGATTTTATTTATCAATTTCAATATCCTGCTGATTCAACAAGTATAAGTAGTTTTCCAAATCGAATTATCGTTTTTAAAAATCAAAAACCATTTGAAGAAATTTTGATACAAAATGTACAATTCAATACACGTATTCCTAGTGAATATTTTTCCACATCATGACGTATTTTGAGAATGATTTATTAACAAAATATAGTTGGGTAAACGTTGCATTTCCAATCAGCTATACGCCTTTACTTTCCTATCATATTGAAGACCAAGAGCTTCCTCCAATAGGCAGTCGAATTATTGCCCCCATAGGGTCACGTGAAGTTACGGGTTTTGTTGTTGACTATCCAAAAGAGGTGCAAGTTGACACCAGGCCAATTTCATTTGTGATTGATGAGACCCCTGTCATAACCAAAGAACAAATTCAACTGGTACTCGATAGTGCAAAGAAATATTCAACAACAGTTGGAGAAGTTTTGCAGACAATGTTGCTTGCAGGCCTTATTCAGATTCCAAAGAAAAAAATTGTATGTCTCCCGCAACAAGGAAAGCCGCTTAATCCTGTTGAGCAAAAACTTTTTGAAAATTTACAAAAGAGTAAAAGTTTGGATTATCGACATTTTTGTAAAAATCGTTCAAAGGAAATTCCTGTACTGCGAGCAATTATGAAAAAAGGGTGGGCTACTCTTACGACAGTTACGCATGATGGCCCACAGAAAGTAAAAAAGGTTGTTTTTTATCGATCTAAACAAATATCCGAAAAAACAAAATTAGGATCAGTGCAAAAAAAAATATTATCTCATCTGCAACAAAGAAATGATTGGGTTTCTGAATTTGAATTAAAAAAAGAATTTGGAGCTATTCACGCATCAATTGCAAAATTGAAAGAAAAGAACATTCTTGATTCTAAAGAAGAACTTCAAAATACGACAAAATCGTATTTATCAGAAAAAAATAAAAGCATAGTTCTTTCAACTGCACAACAAAGCGCATTAGGAGAAATTAAAAAATATATTGACGAAGAGGTTTCAAAAGAAGTGCTTTTGCATGGGGTTACGGGAAGCGGAAAAACAGAAGTGTATTTGCAAGCAGCGCAATACTGCCTCAAAAAAGGAAAAAAAGTTTTAGCACTTGTTCCTGAGATATCGTTAACGCCTCAGTTTTTAGATCGCTTTATAAAGAGGTTCGGTGAAAATGTAGCGCTCCTTCATAGTCAAAGAACCGATGCACAAAGGCTGACAGAATGGTTTCGAATTATACAAGAAAAAGCACTCATCGTTGTGGGAACGCGAAGTGCAGTATTTGCACCATTGCAAGATATTGGCTTGATTGTTATGGATGAGTTTCATGATGGGTCCTATAAGCAGCAGGATGGTATTCGGTACCATGCCATGGACATAATAAAATGGAGATCTCGCTACCATCAATGCCCAATTGTATACGGATCTGCAACTCCAAATGTTGAAGATTATTATCGAATAGAAACAAATGTAGAGCTTCCTGAAAGAGTTACAGGACAATCTTTACCTCAAGTTGAAATATGTAATATGAAGAATGATGATGAATTTGGAAAAAAGAGATGGATAGGAAATAGATTACAAGAAGAGATTGAAGCGACTTTAATACGAGGAAAACAGGTATTACTATTTTTAAATCGAAGAGGTTATTCGCATATTGTTTACTGCTACCGATGTGGCAGTGAAGTGCATTGTCCGCACTGTGAAGTAACCATGACATATCATAAATTTAAAGATATGGCTCAATGTCACTATTGTTTATATGAGCAAAGTTTTGATACGTTATGCCCAACTTGTCATACAGGTAAACTAATTCATTTTGGCATTGGAACACAGAAGGTAGAAGAAGAGCTCAGATTTATTTTTCCTGATGCAAATATTGTAAGATTAGATCGAGATCAAACGACCAAGAAAAATCTTTTTTCACAAACTCTCAAGCAATTGCAAAATGGGCAAATTGATATTCTTATTGGAACGCAGATGATCACAAAAGGTCTTGATTTTCCCAATATTGAACTTGTTGGAATGGTATTTGCCGACCATTCTTTATATTTTCCTGATTATCGTTCAGCAGAGACAACGTTTCAATTGATTACACAAGTCGTAGGTCGAAGTGGGAGAGGAGCAAATCAAGGAAAAGCAATTATTCAGACTCTCCAACCAGACCATTATGCAGTTGTCCACGGATCACAGCAAAATTATGATTTGTTTTATCAAAGGGAACTGGAGTATCGAAAATCTTTGTTATTTCCGCCATTTTCCTACTTGGTACTTTTTGAAGGAGTGGGACGTTCAGCACAAGAACTTGAAAAGATGATGAATTGGCTTGAAGTGCAGCTACAAAAGAAAAATTTCGAAATAGACATCTTAGGGCCGTCACCCGCACCAATTGCAAAAATCAGAGATGATTATCGCTATCATTTATTGCTACGGGGCCGTGAATATGTAAATCTTACCACGGTATCAAGTTGGCTTTATCAAGCAGCCAAACAAGAGTTTGAAACAAGAAAAATGAAACTTAAAATGGATATTAGTCCAATACAATTTTTATAATGAACCTTGCAATGCAACACATACCGGTAATGGCTCAAGAAGTTTTGGAGTATTTAAAATTATCACCATCTTCTGTCGTTCTTGATTTGACGGTAGGAGCAGCGGGACATTTTACGTATGTTGCTGAAGCAATCGGAAATCCTGAGAAAATGATCGGTGTGGATCGAGACTTGATGTGCATCACTGAAGCAAAAAAAAAGTTTCCATCTTCGACGTTGATTCATGGATCATGGACTCAAGCACTGACTGAACTTGAAAAAAGATTGCCAGAAGTACAAGGTGTTCTGATGGATTGCGGAGTATCAAGTATGCAACTTGATCATGCAAGTCGTGGATTTTCTTTTCGGTTTGATGCTCCACTCGATATGAGAATGGACACCACGCAAGCAATATCAGCACAAAATTGGCTTTCATCTGTGGATGAACAAACATTGGCAAATACATTATTCCATCTTGCAGATGAACGAAGAAGCCGAAGAATTGCAAAATCTATTGTTGAAAAAAGACGAAAAAACCAACTTCATACAACCTTTGATTTAGTACAGGCAGTTGAAGATGCTGTAGGCCCAAAAAGAGGAAAAACACATCCAGCAACTAAAACATTCCAAGCTGTCCGTATGGCTGTAAACGAAGAATTAATCGAAATAGAAAAAACATTGCAGGCATTGATTCAAAAACTGTCTCATGGTGCAAGAATCGTTGTGATTACGTTTCATTCCATCGAAGATCGCTTGGTAAAGAATATTTTTCGTGACGCAAAACAAAATAAACAGCTTAGGCTTTTGCATAAAAAGGCTGTTCGTCCACAACGAGAGGAGTATCTCTTAAATCAAAGAGCAAGAAGTGCTACAATCAGGGCGGTTGAAATTGTAAAAATATGAAGCTCTTATTTAAAAATAAATTGTTATGGGTTGCCATTCTTCTTGTTTTGACACTTTTTTATGTGAGAGCTCGCTTTCTTACAGTTGAACTCAGTTATGATGTGCAAAATTTACGGCAGATGAAACTTGATTTAGAAGATCAAAAAAGAAAATATCTATTAGAACTTTCTACGCTACAAAATCCTAAAAGAATTGAGACACTAGCCAAAGAAAAATTTAGTTTAGGTTATCAAAAAGAAAATTCAAGCACAGTCTATGTTCAAGAATAAAAAAAAGCTCGTTTATACAAACAAATCAAATCGCTATCGACTAGTAATAACATTTTTATTGTTTTCTTTTTGTTATTTTACACTTTTAATGAGGCTTTTTTTATTTCAAGTTATGCAGGATGAAAAATTAATTAATCTGACTGAAAAGCAAGATACAAAGACCATACGCCTAACCTCACCTAGGGGAACAATATTTGATAAAAATCAAAGGGCATTAGCTATTAGTATAAAAACTCCTTCGATTTACATTGATCCAATCATGCTTGATGTTTCATCTGAGCAAATAAAAAAGCTTAAAAATATTTTAGGCATTACTTCAAGTGAGTGGAAAGCAAAAACCAAAGATAAATCTAAAAGATTTGTTTGGTTGGCGAGAAAGATTAATCCAGAAATACGTCATTTAATAAACGAAATGAATATTAAAGGTGTAGGTATTATCGAAGAATGGGACCGGTTATATCCTGATAGAGAATATGCATCACAGGTTCTGGGATTTGTTAATCTCGATGGAAAAGGTATGGAGGGGGTTGAAAAGCAGTATGAACAATCTCTTTTTTCACATGCAGTAGAGCTTAAAAGCCAAAAAGATGCAAAAGGGCGCCCTATTTTTGTTGGTGACAATATAGATTTTGAAAGAAGAAAAGGCTTTGATGTTTATTTAACAATCGATAGCACGCTGCAATATTTTTTAGAAGATGAACTAACAAAGGCTGCACAGAAAAACAATGTAGTTTCTGGCTTTGCAATCATGATGAATCCACATACGGGGCAAGTTTTAGCAATGACTTCGTATCCGCGTATGAATCCAAATCGAATTGATAAGAGTAGTGCTGAATCAAGAAAAAATCGTAATGTGCTAGATACATTTGAGCCTGGTTCAACATTTAAGGCTTTTGTTATGGCGCAAGCTTTGGAAGAAAATATTGTAAAACCGGATGAAATTCTGAATTGTAAGGAAGGAACGTTATGGATTGCTGGGAGAAAAATTCATAATCCAGTGGATAAAGATTGGCTTACGCCCGAAGGCATTATTAAATATTCAAATAATGTTTGTATGGCCCATATTGGAATGAAATTGGGGCAAGTAGGGCTACGGCATGTTATTGATCACTTTGGTTTTGCACAAAAAACAGGCATTGATTTTCCTTATGAGTCAGCAGGTATTTTTGATGATACTGGCACTTGGAGAGACATGCGAATTGCAAACTTGGCTTTTGGGCAAGGAATTAGTGTAACGGCAATACAAATGGTTCGTGCCATGTCAGTCATTGCAAACGGTGGTTGGTTGGTTCAACCTTATATCGTTGATTCCATGGTTTCAGGAACAGGTGAACAAATTGATATGTCTCCAAGAGCACGAAGAAAGAAAACC
>JAGRAZ010000144.1 GCA_020434345.1 Bdellovibrionales bacterium | reverse complement strand
GTGCGCAGCGATGCCGAGGGCACCGAGTTCCGTCTCTGGCTGCCGCATGGCGGGTGATCGCGGCGGGTGAAAAAAAGGCACGCAGAAAACCGTTCTTACCCCCTTGCAATGCCCGGCGGCTGACGGTAGATCACCCCCCACAGCGGACCCGTAGCTCAGCTGGATAGAGCACCAGACTACGAATCTGGGGGTCGGGCGTTCGAATCGCTCCGGGTCCGCCAATCATCTTATTGTTTTCCATGCGCTTTCGGCTTAGCGGTTGGCCAGCAGGCGCTGCCCCTGTGGTCCCGGTCCGCAAGATCAAATGCGCGGAACCCGACGCCTCGACCCTGCCGAACGCGCGGGTGTTGCCTGACCCGATTTAACGAAAGCGGAAGCAGTCTCCCCCAACAGGTTCTCCCCGGGAATCGCGAAGATTCGGGCCATTTCAATCCCCGATTGTCACCGTGCAACCGCTTCTCTAGAGTGCCGATGGTCGAGAACTGGCAGGGGACATCATGGTGAAT
>JAGRAZ010000143.1 GCA_020434345.1 Bdellovibrionales bacterium | reverse complement strand
ATCGTTTGCAATTGTCACTGTTATAGTCGTAGATGTACTACCTGCTGGTATGGTCACAGGAGAAGCGGTGATTGTATAATCAGCTGGATCAGTTGCAGTTGAGGCACCATTGATTGTAAATGGAATATCTACATCTAAACTGCTTACCGCGCTTAATTGTAAAGTTGCAACTACAGTCCCTGTTTCACCTGCTGAGGCTTGTGAAGCAGTAATAAATGTCACCGTTGGTGTTGCATCATCGTCAGTTATGGTTGTAGTTTGTTGTTGTACACCAGACTCAATCGCGTTGGTAACCGAACTAATATCTACAATCACAGTTTCATCATTTTCATCAAACGCATCTTGCGCTGCTGTGACAGTAATGGCACCAGTTGTATTGCCTGCTGTAATGAGAACACTTGAAGCGCTTGCAGAATAATCCGTGCCAGAACCTGTTGCAGATAAAAAAAAAAAAAAATTAACAATAACGTTCTGTGCGCTTGCATTTGAAAGTGTTGCTGTAAAGGTC
>JAGRAZ010000142.1 GCA_020434345.1 Bdellovibrionales bacterium | reverse complement strand
ATAATATTCGTGCAGCACTGCCATGAAATTGGAGAATCAGTAAGAGAAACTGTAAAAGTATTTGGAGTCGCTCCTCATATTCAAAAGTATTATTGTTTTCTTAACGGAAGAGATACATTTAGAATACTAAAGGCTTATAATTTATTATAGAAGAGGGGACTGTGGCTAACATCGCGCCAGCGGCCATAGCCAGCAAAGCTGGCTACGTCGCCGGCGCCAGCCGTTGGCTTCAATTAGAATAGAATGACAACAAATAAATAGGGCATCCTCAAAAAAGATACTACTTTACTCAAAGCTTTGGCGAATAAGGTATTGCGCGTGAAAAATATTATAGCTCGAAGGCCTAAGTGCAAGGAAAACACGTACCTTGAGCTAAAACCCCTGCACTTCGATGATCAAATATACCCCTGCGAGCGAACGAAAATTATCCCTTTTCCGGGCTTCCTTTGAAGGGGGGCTGGACGCCAACAACCGCTGGGCGAGGATGGCGGAGTTGGTGCCCTGGGACAAGA
>JAGRAZ010000141.1 GCA_020434345.1 Bdellovibrionales bacterium | reverse complement strand
CATTTTTGCCAAAGTAAAGAAGCGCTGCTTGTTCAATGCCATATGTTCCTTCGCCAAGATAAATTTGGTTAAGATAAAGTGTGAGTATTTCCTCTTTTGTAAATTTTCTTTCAATCCGTAATGTAAGCAAAACCTCTTTAAGTTTTCTTTGAATTGTTTTTTTGTGACTTAAAAAAAGATTTCTGGATAGCTGTTGCGTGATTGTACTTGCTCCTTGAGAAAAACTTCTGCGCAATAAATTTGTAATCATTGCACGAAAAATTCCTTGTATGTCAATGCCCATATGGTCATAAAACTGCCAATCTTCAGCAGCCAAAAAAGCCTTTTTGGTTAGATCGGGAATCTCTGTGTTGGACAAAACAATCCGTCTTTCTTGAAAGTACTCATGTGCCTTTTGATTGTTTTTATCCAGAAGTACTGTGATGCCTTTTGGTTTATAGTCTTGCAGCTTTTCGATCTGAGGAAGGTTTTGAAACGTGACCAAAAACATAGCACAAGCCACACCTAGCGCTAACGCTATGAG
>JAGRAZ010000140.1 GCA_020434345.1 Bdellovibrionales bacterium | reverse complement strand
GTGCTCAATATGACGGTCGAAGATGCCTTTGCCTTTTTCGAGAGTGTGCCTAGCCTTGCGCGTAAATTACAAACCTTAATGGCCGTGGGTTTAAGTTATATTACCTTGGGACAAGCCGCAACCACCCTGTCTGGTGGTGAAGCACAACGGGTAAAACTAGCTCGGGAATTGGCGAAACGTGATACAGGCAAAACCTTGTATATTTTGGATGAGCCAACAACTGGCTTACATTTTCATGATATTGCGCAATTACTTGCTGTACTTAATCAGTTGCGTGATCACGGTAATACCATTGTCATTATTGAACACAATTTAGATGTGATTAAAACCGCTGACTGGTTAATTGATATGGGTTATGAAGGCGGTGATGGTGGTGGTGAAGTAGTGGCTGTTGGCACACCAGAGCAAGTCGCTGCTGATGAAAAATCACATACAGGACGGTTTTTGAAGCCTTTATTAACACAACAATAATTTGACATTTATCGAATAGTTCGATAACTTTCAAAACATATAGTGTATTGCCC
>JAGRAZ010000013.1 GCA_020434345.1 Bdellovibrionales bacterium | reverse complement strand
ATCAAAGAGCAAACATTTATCGACCCAAATACATCAACCATTGTAGATGTTGTAGACGAGCTTGATGTAGACGGATGGGCTTTTGGTGGTGCTTTTGGCATGATGATACGTCCAAATAACTGGCTACGTATTGGAATGAATTATCGCACACAAGTTAAAGATACATTGCAAGGTGATGGAACATTTCAAACATTGGGCGGCTTTGATGCAGAACTTACACAAGTCTTACCTACATTAATTACAACTGGATTTAGTGCGCGCGTGAATTCATTTTTGCTTTTTAGTTTTGCCTACGGATGGGAAAGAAACAGTGAGTTAAAAAATATCAACATCGATACAGACCTTTTGGGTGCTGTTAGCCTTCCCCAAAATTGGAAAAATTCTCATACGTTTCACTTCGGCATAGAAACGACTCCCCTTGAACATATTCACATCCTTGCTGGCTATGCAAAAGATTTTAATGAATCTATACCCGATGCTGTCAACAATCGAGTCACAGGAGATGTTGCAGCTCAGGAAATATCTGCGGGTGTCGGCATTGACCTCGGAAAAGCAATAACCACAACACTGAGTTGGAATGGTCGCTTTGGGGACAGAACCGTTCCAGTAACAGCCACCAATCTTGCTCCGGGTGAGATTAGCGCTTTTATACATACGTTAAGTTTTGGACTAGGCGTAAATTTATAAACATATGAAAAAATTTATCATCATAATTTATTTGAATTTATTGCTTTTTAGTTTTGATAATACATATGCAAATGATTGGGACGCTTACAACACTAAACAAAAACAGCAAAGAATTTTATTTTCTGCTCAAAAGCAATATTCAAAAAAACACTTACAACTTTCACGCCTATCTTTTCGAAACGATTGTAGTGGTTATATTAATTTAGTTTTGTGGGACAATGGTCATAGTTTAGAAGATTTTTATCAAGCCTACGAATATCAAACCAACGGCGTTTCATTAATTTATAAATACATCGAGCGTGTCGGATGGATATATAACCATCAAAAACCAAAAAAAGGTGATTTTATTTTTTTCTCGAACACCTATGATGCTAATCGTGATGGAAAAATCAATGACTTACTAACTCATATTGGCATTATCGAATCTATTGATAAAAATGATACCATCACTTTTTTACATTACATGCATAATCGGGTTCGAAGGGGTTACATGAACCTAAGCAAACCCAATACCTACGTGGAAAACAGTGATATAGTAAACACGTATCTCAGACGTAAAAGTAAATACACATCAAAAACTTTGAGCGCGCAACTTTTTGATGGTTTTGGGAGACTTGAACCCGGCACGTAATCACACTTCTTCAATAATTTCATTTAACCATAAATAATGAAAAAATATTTTCATCCAAGGATCGTTAGCTTCAATTGAAAAACTCGAAGTAGAGGAAAGAAGTTTTGTCACATTTTTTGATGCTTCTTTTGGCACCTGAATATTTTGCCCATGTATAAAAATAACGTCTGAATCACAATCGGAAGAAAGGTATTGAAATGCTTTTTTTATACTTGGATTCCAAGTCCATTTTTGGTGTGCTGAAAAAACTCTATCCTGATCAAGTTCACCAAACTTAAATGAAAATGGATCTGTTTCAGAGTTCGTAACCAATTCTCCAAACCAATTTCCTACAACCTCTGGTGGTGAAGCTAATTCTGTAGGCCAATTGTTGATGTATTGGCAAATGTTCGAAGGAATTTCGTATCTGTTTTGATATATATGTGCTTCTTCCATGCGTAGATCTTCATCTATGAATGTCGACTGTTTAGAATCGATGCGGGCAATTATATCTTTGATTCTTGGTGCTCGAAACCCAACAGAAAGTGAGAATGAATCTGTCTGGGCTATTGCTTCGTGTGCAAAGCGCGTTGGTACATAAAGCACATCTCCGGGCTCCAGTAAATACTCCTCTGCCTCAAAAAATTCTTTTAAAACATGCAGGTCAGGATGATCAATAAGTGCACTTCCCTTACACTTTTTAAAAGATCTTTTTTCATTTTCTATGCGCCATAGTTTTTTTCCTTGGACCTGAACAATAAATACATCATAAAAATCGACATGGGGTGAAGAAGACGCCCCTTGGGTTCCAAAACTACCCATAACATCATCCGTTCTCCATTCTGGATAATTTGAAAAACTTTTCTGCAACTGAAAGATTTCAGGAAAGTGAATTTGCATATCTTGAATGAAAAGTGTTTTGGTTTCTTCTTTTACACTTGACCACATACGTTTACTCTTTGAAAATGCAGTACCCTTTTGTACAATCAGTCGTGTATCAATCGAAGGATGCGTGGAAAAATCGTTTAGATCCTCAGGAGATACCTGTAAGTGTTGAACATCAAAAATATTTTTTCCATGCCAAGGCATTTTTTGCCAATGGTTTGTAAAAAATGAGGGTTCGTTAAAAAAATACATACTTGATATTTAAGAAATTATACGCCTACTTGTATAGGGAGTTTTGTCCTTTGTACAACAAATGGTATAGGCATGGAATATGAAAAAAATACTTCTTTTAGGTTCCGGAGAGCTGGGCAAAGAATTTACCATCGCATGCAAACGCCTAGGCCAATATGTCATTGCTGTTGACCGATATGAAAATGCCCCTGCAATGCAAGTTGCGGATCAATCTGAGGTAATCGACATGCTAAAAGCAGAGGATCTAGACCGTCTCGTACAAAAACATAAACCAAATCTTATCGTCCCAGAAATTGAAGCAATACGAACAGAAAAGCTTTTTGATTTTGAAAAGAAAAACATACAAGTTGTTCCTAGTGCAAAAGCAGCCAATGCAACCATGAATCGTAAAACCATTCGAGATTTGGTTGCCAAGGATCTCAAAATTAAAACTGCAAATTATGCATACGCTTCATCTTTAGAACAATTACATACAGTTGTTGATCGGATTGGCATTCCATGCGTGATCAAACCTCTTATGTCTAGTAGTGGCAAGGGGCAATCCTATGTTCGATCGGTTCAAGATGTTGAAAAGGCGTGGGAGTACGCCATCAGCGGAAGCAGAGGTGATCTTGTCGAAGTGATTGTAGAAGAGTTTATTGATTTTGAATTTGAAATTACACTTCTTACAGTGACACAGAAAAATGGTCCAACACTGTTTTGCGCGCCTATTGGGCACAGACAAGAACGTGGAGATTACCAGGAAAGTTGGCAACCCATGCCCATGGATGCAAAGCTGCTTGAAAAAGCCAAAGTAATGGCACAAGTTGTAACACAAAATTTGGGTGGTGCGGGCCTTTGGGGTGTGGAGTTTTTTATCGGGAAAAATGAGGTTTGGTTTTCTGAACTTTCTCCTCGACCACATGACACAGGAATGGTGACATTGGCTCAAACGCAAAATTTTAACGAATTTGAACTACATGCACGAGCTGTTCTAGGTTTGTCTATTCCTGAAATTGAGCTTCTACGATCAGGAGCAAGTGCCGTAATTTTGGCAAATCAAAATGGAGAAAATCCAACCTATACAAATATAGAAGAAGTATGCAAAATACCAAAAACCGATTTTCGTATTTTTGGTAAAACAACCACACGACCCTATCGAAGAATGGGTGTTGTACTTGGATATGATCGGTTGGATTGTAATATAGAAGAATTGGTAGATCGAGTTAAGGATTGTGCTGCCAACATAAAGATTCAAGTACAAGCGTAGTTTTATGCTGTCTAATCTCGATCTTGTATAAAATATTTTTTTCGATTTTTTAGAATATTTAATTCTCAGTTAATGTCGGGCACAAGACTCACTATTGTTTGGTATGAACTTCGAATCAATACTGAAATTTTCATGGTGCTTAAGGGACTCATAAATGTGTAACATTCAAAACAAACTGACGAACCGCGTTCGATTTCGTCATTCATCTGTATACTTGTACACCCGTTAACAAGTATTCAGGAATTCTGGAATGGTTGTAAGATGGTGCCCAGGGACGGAATCGAATACCCGCACATAACAAATTGTACGCTCACTTCGTTCACTACATTTTGTAATGTCGGGCACAAGACTCACTATTGTTTGGTATGAACTTCGAATCAATGCTGAAAATTTCATGGTGCCCAGGGACGGAATCGAACCGCCGACACAAGGATTTTCAATCCTTTGCTCTACCGACTGAGCTACCTGGGCTTTTGTAGAAAGCTTAAAAAACGCTTTACTTGGTTAAGGAAAGCTTCTTCTAGTCAATTGTGGCCCATTTTGCAATCAAAAATCTTTTAAAAAACCGATGCCTCGATAAACCCTGCCATGTAAGCTTAAAAACGCTCTTAAATCTTGCTCCTATGCGGGAAATCCCTCAAATTCGTTTCTTGACGAAACCCACACTTTCTCCTAGGGTAGGGCCAAATTTAAAGGAAGGGTTGTCTACTATGTCTATGTTGGAAAAAATGATTGAGCGAGAATTTGAAAATGTTCATTACCGTTATGACAAGAAAACCGGTTTACGTTCGATTATCGCAATACACAACACCAAAAGAGGTCCTTCACTTGGTGGTTGCCGTTTTTATCCTTATCCAAATGAAGAGGCTGGTCTTAAAGATGTTATGAACCTTGCATTTGCAATGACATTCAAAGCTTCTCTTGCAGATCTTGCATTGGGTGGAGGAAAATCAATTATATTTGGAAATCCTAAAACAGAAAAAACAAGAGACAAGTTAGAAGTATTTGGAGAATTTGTTGCTTCATTAAATGGTCGATACATTACTTCTGTCGACTCTGGCACTACACCAGAAGATTTGAATGTTTTTAAAACAAAAACTGATCATGTCGTAGGTATGACACAAGATTTTGGTGGATCAGGTGACCCCTCTCCTACAACAGCATTAGGAACATTTGTCGGCATTCAAGCATGTGCTGAAGTTGTATATGGCTCTACAGATCTCAACGGAAAAACAGTTACAGTCCAGGGTGTGGGCAACGTTGGAAAAGTTCTTGTCAAATATCTTTTAGAAGCGGGCAGTAAAGTAATCATCGCAGACTATGATCAAAACAAAGCGCAAAGTTTTAAAGCTGAATATCCAGATGTTGAAGTTGTCACCCATGAAGAAATTTTATTCACAAAAGCAGACATTTTTGCACCTTGTGCAATGGGTGGTGTGATCAATCCAGACACCATTGAAACATTGCAGTGTACAATTGTTGCAGGTGCGGCCAACAACCCACTTGCTTCTATGGAAATTGCAAACAGACTTCACGAAAAAGGTATCACCTATGCGCCTGATTTTGCGATCAACGCGGGAGGCCTAATTCATGTTGCTGATGAGCTACAAGGGTTTGATGCCAAACGTGTTGATGATAAAACACGAAAAATTTTCCAAACGATTCAAAGCATTTTGACCCGTTCAAAAAAGGAAAATATTTCTCCTGCGAAGATCGCAAGAGACATGGCAAAAGAAGCCATCCCAGCTTAATTATTTAAAGATTGTTGGATTAATATATTTGCCTTCAAGGTTTTGCGGCAACTCGCGTACACTTCCATTTTTCCTACACCTTTTTTTCTCAAACAGCCTTCAAACCTTTACGGCAAATATATTAATCTACGTATCATAATCATCAGAGCTAAGGCTTTAAAACTAAAAGGACAAAATGCCAGTGGCATTTTGATAAATTTTATTTTGTTAATTATCTACTGCTCGGATGTAGTAGGTTGTTTTGTATCTAGATTGGCGTCGCGTTGTTTCTTCTTAAAATCCAAATAGGATTGGATTTTTTCAATGGAGCGCTGTGCTTCTTTGGCTAGAAGTGTTCCTTCATGTTTAACTGACACTTCAAACAAGGGTTTCACAGCTGTCGGGTCACCCAAAAGTCCCAACGATTGAATCGCAGCAAACACAACATCATTGTCCGCATCTTCCAACGCCCTAACCAATGAAGGGACAGCAATGCGATCCTGTAATTCGCCCAAAAATTTTGCAGCATTGATTCTAACCAGTACAAAAGGATGCTTTTCAAGTGTTTTCATCCAATGCTCTACATGAAGTTGCTGTTCTAAATCATAGGATGCAAATACATTTGTAAAAATTAATAGAATGAAAGATAGAAATACAAATTTTTTTCTCATGAATTTTTCCTCATGTATTCTTTGTCAAACCAAATGCGCGTAAACAATTGAGATAAATTTTCACACTTTTGATCTCGCACCTGCTGGTCAATCCACGCTTCTCTATAATTTGCTTTTTGTAAATCTTCTTTGGATATTACAGCCTGAAAGTATTCCTTTGGTTTATATGAAGGAAGTATTTCGCCTTTTTTTGACCCACGCTTGGTTCCAAATTGAAGGTCAAAAAAATGAAGTTCAATTGCATCGATCTTGTCAAACTTTGCAAATGCTTGCTTTGCGCCTTTTCCATACCTTGTTCTTCCCTTAAGAATCCATGTGTACCCATCACAAACTACATCTGCAGGGTTTCGTTTATCCAAATTTCTCCAATAATACATGACGGCTGTATTTTTGCCCTTTTCCTCACGGATGATGGTCCGATCGGCAGGTGTTCTTCGATCTTTATTAATGATAAAAATATTAAAATGATCTTGAATATCTGAAGCCACATCAGCATGTGCCTCAACAGACAAAATACTGATAAGTAGGCCAACAAATAGGATGGGTCTCAACATAGGTCTAAAATACCACAATCTTGGCAAAACCATAACCCTTCATTAAAAGGACTGGTTGACCCCCAGATAATACAACCAGCCAAACTCCGGATGTGTAACAGATTTTGCAATATCAAATGCAATTAAACTTGGTGAAACCCCTAGATAATCAATAAAAAGACGAATTCCGTAGCCTGCGTCCATTTTCCAATCCCGTACATCAAACAAATCATTAAACCCAGTACGATCGACTGCAACGTTTGCCAATGCTTGCCCCTGTTCAAGAACAGTATTGGTTGTGTTCCCCATATTGCTAAATAGCGCTCCCTGAATTTTCCGAATTCTGAAAAGCCAAAGATTGGCATCAAGATCTTGTACAATAAAATGACGGTATTCATGCGTCATCATAAGTAAATTTTTTCCTGTAAAACGATCGTTGGTCAGAGGTAATCCACGCATACTGGTTATACCCCCTAGACGATACTGCAATTGGGATGGCATCTCGTCACCACCAGATGTACCCAACCGAAAGCGAAACCCATAGAGATGATTTGGATGAATCGGCACAATACCTGCAAAATTAAAGCTTAACATACGATAGGTGTACTGGCTTCCCACCGCGGGACTTGAAACTCTAAACGTTAAACCTCCATAAGAACCGCGCAGTGGATTGATGTAAGACAATTGATTACCAAAAACATATGAAAAAGATAAATCAGATGCAAAACCTCCCGGTGTTACTTCAATATTACTCTGTCCAGTTTGTGTTTGAATCGTTGCAAAATCATCATCAAGCTTATTGAAATTTAAACCAAACCGTACTCCGTGACTCAATCGTAATGCATCGATTGTTTTTCCAAAAAGCCTTGTATATCCTAAGCTTGCACCATAGGCTTTAAACTGAGAATATCCGCCAATATCAAAACGGTCCAAGCCTCCATAACGTTTACGAAACTGCCCTTGAACAAAAAATGAAGGTTGCTCTGCTTCAAAATCATATTCGACAAACATACTTAAAACCACAAACTTCCAATACGCAGGGCGACGATTATCCGCTTTGGTTGTTTCTAAAAGCCTTTCATTTGGATCGATTTCAATGGCTTTGATTTTTTGATTCGTCAGAAATTGAAAGGTATGCATGGGTTCAGTACTCATCCACGTTTGTGTTTCGCTTGTTTTATCTTTATACGAAACCTTTAATGCAACTGGCTCATGTATTGGTTTTGTTGTCTCTTGCTCGATGGTTATCCAATGATGATATTTTCCATCAATTTTCTTTTTTCGATGTTTTCCTAATTTGTAGTTTACTCTTGGTCGCGGAGACACCCATTGAGCAAATCGATCAGAAACATCTTTACCTACATAATTTGATACAAATACACGAAAACCACCTTCGGGTAGCGTTTGAATATACTGATCAATCATTTTTTTTTTTTTTTTTTTTCCAAATTCATCTTCCATATGGGCTAGTATTGTTTGGGCAAAGGGTTGTTGATTTTGAAAACTTCGGATCTCATCACTTATTTTTTTATTTTTTTAAACCAAATTATAAAAAACATCATAAAAAGCAAACTGGGGCGTATACAAAACCCGATCGATCAAAGGTAAAAATTTGAACATCTGCAAAAATCCTATTTGACGAGCATCGCGATGCTTTATATCTAAAGACTTTACAAGCTCATCAGTTAACCTCCACGCCACAACTTCTTGCACCCAAAATAAATCTTGATCACTTTCTATTTTTGAAACTTGATCTTCATACAGTTGCATAAACAGAGATTTATAAATTGGAATCTCATGATAATGATGAAGCGGCTTAATTACTTTGAAAGCACGGTCTGAATAAAACGATACAGGCGATCCATCAACAACCAACATTTCTCTTAACGGTGCCTGTGCGAGTGTATAGTTAAAAGGTCGATCTATGTTCTTTTCATGTAAAAAAGTCGTGAAATTATCAATCAACTGATCAAACGATACGTTAATATTTCTATCTCTTCTTTCATGGTGATAAATAACAAAATCAAAAGGTTCATGTTTGGTTTCAAAATGCTTCATATCTCCAACAAGAAGCGAAACCTGTCTTTTTTGTGCTATGACGTAGCTTTGATTCTGTTCGTTATATAAACTTTGTGGCAAGACTACTTGATATGGTTTTGGTACTTTGATTTGCACGTTCCAATCGGCTAGCGGCATTTGATACGTTGGTCGAAATTCACCATTCTCATAAGCAAGCAAAACAGGTGACCATCCACCTGACATTGTAAGCTGATTACGAAACCATCCAAAGGAACCATATTTTTTTGGCACTTTAAGTTTGGACACAAAACGAATTGTCACAGAAGATTCTACTTCTAACGGTGCATCCAAAGAGAGTTTTACAAAAACCTCTCCAAAACGATCTTCGTCTAAAATTTGTATATGATCTCGAGAAACTTTTTGATGATCAATCTCTATCTCCACAATATCCAAAAAACCTTTAGAATACCCGTTGGGGTAAATCATATGATGGTTGATGTCATCTACGTTTGGCAGTTTCTTCTTGTAGCGATTTGGATACAACAGCCACACAAGTTCATCAATAGCGCTTGTTGCGTGATTGGTGATCGTTACGGATGTAACAACATCATATTTTCTTGATTTGTATGAGGTTGCATCAAGACGAATATCGTACGTAGAAGTTAATTCTGAGGCTTGGGCAGTAATCGATCCCCAAAACATCAATAGACCCAAGAGAAGACGCATGGGGCACACCATATCCCACATATGATGTGCTTGCAAAACTTCATCAAATTTTCATCATAAAAACAAAATGTTAAACGTTATTTTTGACGAGTTGAAAATCGGAAACTTTTTTCCTTCAAAACCAAAAAGAAGCATAAAAAGTTAGTGCCTTACAATCATTTCTTGATACAATGAGAGTCTATGCATTTTTTACTTCTTTTTTTGGCCGCCTTTCTTTCTGGTTGTATGCCAACGCAACCTACAACTGTTTCTGAATACAACCCTAACGCTCGTCCAGAACCTTATTTTGAAAGCCTTGGCACACTAGATGATTCTCTACCCTATGATCAAACAGCTTCACCTCAAATCATCGGTGCAGAAGTTGAATCTGAGATCGTCCAAGAAAAATTAACAGAAGTGCCCAAAGAAGAAATTCCGATTGTTGTCAATCGTCAGGTAGAAAAATGGCTTGCCTATTTTCAAGGGTCAGGTCGTAAATATTTTGAAATCTGGCTTTCACGCTCTGGACGGTACATTCCAATGATGAGGGAGATCTTGCAGGAAAACGGTCTTCCAGAAGATTTGGTTTATCTATCCATGATCGAGAGCGGTTTTCATCCGTATGCACACTCAAAAGCACGCGCTGTTGGTCAATGGCAATTTATCTACCATACAGGTGTACGGTATGGGCTAAAAGTGGATTGGTGGATTGATGAGAGAAGAGACCCTGAAAAATCAACCATTGCGGCTGCACAATACTTGAAAGACTTATATGATGAATTTCAGCATTGGTATTTGGCCGCTGCGGGCTACAATGCTGGTGAGGGAAAAATTTCTCGAGCCATTAAAAGATACAATACCGATGATTTTTGGGAAATTTCAAAATATCGTTACATCAAACCAGAAACAAAGAATTATGTGCCTAAGCTCATTGCTGCAGCCATGATTGCAAAAAACCCTGAAAGTTATGGATTTACCAATATTGAATTTCAAAGCCCGCTTATTTACGATAAAGTTCCTGCTCCAAAACCAGTTGAGCTCAAAGTTATTGCAAATTCTCTCAATATTTCTGTAGATGAACTTCGTTCTCTAAATCCTGAACTTGTAAGAGACGTTACACCACCAAAATATCCAAATTATGAACTTAAAATCCCTGTAGGATTAAAAGGTGTATTTCTTGCCAAGTATGACCTCATGCCAGAGTATGAAATTAAAGATATCATCACCCATCGCGTACGTTCAGGTGAAGCACTTTCTGTTATTGCCAAAAAATATGGTGTTTCGGCCTATAAAATTGCCTCGTTTAACAATCTTCCATCTCAAAACAAAATTCGCGCTGGCCAATCACTAAAAATTCCAATTCCTGATGGACGTCCTGTTAAAACCTATCGTCAAACTTCTGAGCCCTCTGTTGTCAGAAACGGTGCTTACACGGTTCGAAGCGGTGACTCTTTTTGGAGTATTTCGCGAAAATTCAATCTTACTGTGTCACAGCTTAAGCGTATGAATCCGAGCCAAAGACCAGATAGACTTCAGCCTGGTCAAAAAATAAATATTTCCTCATCAGACATATCAAATAGTGACGTACAAGCACGCACTACAGACAACAGTGAATGGAAGTTTTATCGCGTACGCAATGGTGACAATCTTTGGGTCATTTCAAAGCGTTTAGGGTTGGCGCTTGCTGATCTTGCAAAGTGGAACAACTTAAACCCAAAAACTGCGGTCCTCCACCCGGGCAAACAACTAAGATTCAAATCGTAATTGAGACTATAACGTCACTTTGGTTTTTGCATAAATATCGCCAATGCGTATGCCCTCTTCATCAGAGTACATAAAATAAATTTCGATCGCGATAAAAACCACACCAAGCAGTTCAAACAACCGACCAAGAATTGGTATGGTTGATAAAAGTAAAATTAAAGCAAATGGCGCGTTCCGTATGGCTGATTGCATAAAGGGACAAGGAATCGACTGATTATCATCAAGATACGAAACTTTTAAACCTACAATACGTTTACCAATACTCTGACCTTGAAAAAACCCATCTGCGCAAAGCATATACGCAAGTGCTAGTAGTGTGGAAAAAACGTGTTCGAAGTAGGCATGCATAATCATGACTAGAAAAAAGTCTATTGCTTTAGAAATTAAGCGATAAACGAGTAGCTGCATCTGGGGGTGTAAATCTTTTATTTGCATATTATGATCTTAACAAAAAATACAATTCGTGATTACATATCCTTGTAACAGAGATTAGCATGATCACAAAATACAAAAATTGCACACCTTGGTTTGGATTTATTGTTCTTTTTCTTTTCCATTGTGCACCACCGCCACCTCCAACTGTTCAACAGGGAGACCATCAGGTTGGATATGCCTCTTGGTATGGTGGTAAGTTTCAAGGTCGAAAAACCGCATCTGGTGAAGTTTATGATCAAGACTTGATGACAGCCGCTCACCAAACTTTACCATTTGGAACATTGGTACGCGTTACCAACCTTGAGAGTGGAAAAAATACGATTGTCAAAGTCAATGATCGAGGCCCGTTTGTCAAAGGAAGAATCATTGATTTATCTCGGGCGGGTGCAAAACAGATTGGCATGCTTACAACAGGAACTGCCAAAGTTCGCTTAGATGTGCTTAGTCGTGTTGAAGTCAATCAAGGAACATTTGTCATTCAAACAGGCTCTTACCAAGACCCAGAAAATGCACAAATGCAAAAGAGAGATTTACTCCAAGCTTTCTCGGGTATAAATGTACAAGTTATTGAAAATAATGGATTTTTTAGAGTTCACGTGGGTCCGTACAAGAGCCATCAGCAGGCCAATGAGGAACTCGTCAAAATTCGAAAGAGAAATTTTGATGGAATCATCTTGCAATTATAGTTAAAAATGTATACAAGAGCGCTTCTATGGCAGCACCGTATCGAAAAACTAAAAAGATCCGCAAACGTAAACATCGTCGTTGTGGTAAAGAACGCAAAAGAGTGTTGCGCAATCAAGGAACTACGCCTTCTCTTGATACGATTCTTGGACCTGTTCCAAACGCGTAAAGCAACTCCCTTTCCTTTCCAAACATTGAATCCCATGGTACGAAAAGTGTCTTTGGAACTTTTCTTCGGATGTTAATGGATACTGTAAAAACAAATAAAGCAATTTTTGTCACGTATGAAGGAATTGAAGGTGCTGGTAAATCAACACAGCTTAGTCTTGTCGCTTCTCATTTTACAGACAATGCCAAGAAAGTATTTCAAACAAGAGAACCCGGTGGCACTGAAGTTGCGGAAAAAATACGCTCCATTCTTATCCACCCGGTTCACGAAACGCTTCATCCTAAAACCGAACTATATTTGATGCAAGCAGCCCGCGTTCAACATATTGAACATAAAATCCGACCTGCGCTATCAACTCATGATGTAATACTTTGTGATCGCTTCATTGATTCATCGACAGTATATCAGGGCATTGGTAGAGAATTAGGCGTTACATGGGTGGAATCATTGAATCGTTTTTCTACGGGGGATCTTTATCCAGATATTACTTTTTTTATCGATATCCCGGTTGATCTTTCACTTTCTAGAATGAAGCAACGCAAGAATCTTAAAAAAGATAAATCACAGGATCGATTTGAAAATGAGAGTGCCGCATTTTATACAACGCTGAGAAATGGATATCTTGAATTGGCTAAAAAACATCAGGATAGATTTATTGTGCTAGATGGGACATTGTCTAAAGAAGCGCTTGTAGCATTACAAATACAAAAAATTGAAGAAAAAATACGTTCATGAATGAAATAAAAAAAAGAATTGATGTCATGCTTGATCGCAATAAATTGCATCATGCGTTCTTTTTTGTAGGCGCTGGTGTCCCAACACATCAAGAAAAGTTACGAACAGCCTTTTTTATGGCCACAAAAGTGTTTTCCAAAAGCTCATCTGAATCAGAAGATACGATTGAGCAACGAATTCAAAAAAAATATCACCCAGATTTTTTTCATATTGATACATCAGATCAAGAGATCAAAATTGACCAAATCCAAGAGCTTATTAAGTGGATCTACCGCGGGCCTGTGGAAGGAACTCAAAAGTTTGCATTCATTGAACACGCTCAAAGATTAAATATAAACGCGTCTAATGCGTTACTAAAAATTTTAGAAGAACCTCCATCTCATGCCACATTGATTCTTTGTTCACCATCAAAAGACCAGATTTTACAAACCTTACGATCCAGAATGTTTATTCTTCAATTCTCTGAAGCAAGCGATGCACAAGATGTATTTGAATCTCCTCCATCTTGGTTTGAAGATGTTGAAAGAATGGTTTTACAAGAAAAATTTGATGAAAAAGTTGTTTTTGAAACAACCCAATCCATGGGTGAAACAAGATCAGATTTATTGTATTTCTTTCACTGGATCCAACATCATTTAAAAACGAAGATTGCGAGTGCAACAAATTCACATCGTTTCTCTTTATACTGCGATCTTTTTGAACAAACACTTTCACTCGAACAGCAAATTTATAAAAGATACGGTAATGTGGGAATACAACTAGATCGTTTTTTTATTGAGTGGGGTTTACGTGTACATTGACTCTCATGCACATATTGACTTTGACAAATTTGATGCTGACCGCGCTGATGTTGTTCAACGTGCAACGGATGCAAGCATTAAGCATATTATCCAAATAGCCCTAGGACCTGAAAAGGAAAAATTTGAAAGGGCGTACAGAATCATTGAAACATATCAGCATTATTATATGGCTGCTGGCCTTCATCCTCATGATGCTGACCATTATACGCTTGATATTCGTAATCTTATACAAAGTTATCTTCGCAAAGACCGTGTTGTCGCACTTGGAGAAATTGGCCTAGACTATTATTATGATCATTCTGACCGCGAAAAACAACGTCAATGCTTTGATGAACTTATGAACTTGGCGATTGAAGAAGATAAACCTATTTGCATACATACGCGCAATGCTTTTGAAGACACATTGTCTTTAACCCAAAATCAAGGCATTTTTTCCAAAACAGGTGGTGTTATTCATTGCTTTACAGGCAATGCGCATGAAGCAAAATTATTTTTAGATGCAGGCGCATACATTTCCTTTTCAGGTGTAGTGACATTTCCCAAAGCCCTTGATGTTCAAGAAGCTGCAAAATATGTACCGATTGATCGAATGCTGATTGAAACAGATTGTCCGTACCTTGCTCCAGTCCCCCACCGTGGAAAACGCAATGAACCCTCTTATGTTGTGGAAGTGGCAAGAATGATCGCGCAACTCAAAGGTATTTCGATCGACGAAGTAGCAAAAAAAACAACACTGAATTGCATAAATTTGTTTCGATTATGAAGCCTACTCTTCATGTTGTTACAGAAACACTTTTGTTTATCTCTATGATTGTTTGTGCATGGTTTTTTGATTGGAACGCTTCTGATCTGATTTGGGCGCTTTGGGTTTCCAGCATCACAATCGGTTATCTCACACTTATTTTTGGCCCATTGATTGTTTTACTACATAAAGTGCCTTGGTTCGAAATCAAACGAGATATGAATTGGACAGATTTTTTTCTACAGATTAAAAAAACAAAAAAAGTACATTTTTTATTGTTCATCGGCATAAGTGGCTTTGTTGCAATTTTTTATGTGTGTTTTTTTACCATTCATTTTGGTATGTTTCACTTTGTACACGGCTCCTTTCTCTCTACATTTTTTCCACTGGCTGCACTTACCTACCCCAATAATCCTCTCAATCTTCCTCTGTTTAGCATTCAGTTGGCTTTTCTTCACTGGCCTTTTGTCTTAGCAAGCGCAATTTCACAGTATTCTAGATGGCAAAATCCAAAGAATAAGAAGCAAGGTAAAGATAGTATTATTTTTGGACCGTACAAAGCTGTTATCAGGATGCATTTAATGATTTTTGTTTTTGCAGGATTACACGCACTGCATGTAGATCATTTTATCTTTTACGTTGTGATTCTGTTTGCTTATTTTTTTCCCTGGAAAGAAATCGTTGAGCTAAAAAAGGCTCAAGTGTAAATTTTTTATACTTTTAGTACACGAATATTTCTGAATTTTGACGTAGTATTCCACACACCTACACCTAAACCTTTTTGAAATCCTACATCTGGAGAATCATGAACAATCTCAGAAGTTGCTATGGTCCACGCCGTACGTCCATCAATATAACCTATGACTTCTTGATTTTCTTGTTCAATACGAATGTGGTACCACTTTTTATGATGAATTTGATGAAATGTTTTTGTTGATTCAATACCTAAAACTTCACTTCGTGAATTTTCCCATCCACCAAGAACCCATGTTAAATAATACTTTCCTACACGAAATAAAACTGCAAAGCCTTCTTGACCTGTTAACACCCTTGCTTCAGCTTCAAAGATAAATTCTGGAAATATGACTTCCTTCCTTGTAACAATTGAACTTGCCCACGGAAAGCCAATGGCATGGAGACCTTTTTTGTCACCTCTGACATAAAACGATCCCTTCACTTCCCAGTCTTTTAAATCAGGTTCATCCAACAATCGAATCCAAACTTGTGACGGAATATCATCAACTTTGGTGTCGTCGTCTTCCACTTCTTCTTCATACTCAGCATCGGCTTCCGAAAAAATAACTTGTGAAACATCTTGAACTAAATCCTTTTCGATCTGCTCTTGCGCTCGTTTTTGCAAAAATTCCATATTTTTCTTTTCCTCTATAAGTGAGGAAGAAACCGCTTCACTTTCTACAAGTTGAGGTCGATTTATTTTTCCAAAAAAATAAAAGGCGCTAAAGCACAAACCTAAAAAGTACCAAATATAAAATCCCCATGTAACAATGTATGATCGAATTCCCCAACGAAAGTAATTCACTGGGTTGAGATAGGCATATCGAACTTGCATAGATTTATCGACCCAATAATCTTGCTGGAGTTTTATATATTCATTTGGTGATTCAAATGTATTTTTTAAATTTTCAAAAGTAAAATGCATGCCGCGTCCTCGAATCATGGCATCTATAAACTGTGCTCCATTGGCAAAACTTTCTTGGTTAACAAACCCAACGCCTCGATTTTCAATTGGATCAAAAATCAAAAAATAGACTAATGACTTATAATCAACAAGATAGTTTTTAATAAAGCGGGCTTCTTTTTTTGTTATTTTTTTTCCTTCAATCTGTTTTTTTATTTCTTTAATAACTACTTGTGCTTGTTGATTTTCCATTTTTTCATATTGAAAACAAAGAAAAAATATAAGCCCAGCAAATATCAAAAACAAAATGGCATAACAAAATCGCTTTATGGTAGAAAGCACAGTCATTAAAATTTAAGATGATTCCGAATTTTTTTGAAGATCAACAATGGTTTCTTCAATTTGATTTTTAATTGAAGGATCTAAATCCATAAACCGAATTCCAACACCATACAATTGTTGATCAGGATCTGTTGGGTGTGTCATTGTAATCAAACGAATTACACGACCTCGAATATGCACATTGCCTAAATTCCCTGGAAAAAAAAGTGTAAGCTCAATATCTGCATTGGGGTCCAGAAGTTGGTTGGTTTTAAGAAAAATACCGCCGGCACTGATATTACGGGTATATTCTGTACGTAAATCCTCCAGTGTTTGAAACGAAACTTTTATTTTTGCTTCGATTCGAGGATATTTACGTTTTTCCAAATACTTAGGCTTCATAAGTCAGTGTAAGTTAACCTTTTTTTTAGTGTTTTTTCCAGTCTTTAATCAATTATTTTAACATGTTATTATGTTGGTAATGAACAAAATTTTGTCCTACATCCTGCTGGCCTGTATATGCCTTGCTACCCCTATTACAAAAGCCGCCCAGAATGAACAATTTATGGCATTGGTGGGACAAATTTCACAGACTTTTGAGATCCCAAAACCCTCTATCACGGTGACCATGACAGACAGCGGTCGATACGAAACCGTTCCCTTTAGCCTTTTTGACCACGATTTTAGGCTCGTTCTCAAAGATAACCACACCCTTACTTTTTCGTCCAAAACCTTATCAGCGATCGCCTTTAGAGTAGAATACGATGAGGCGCTGACAAACCGCTCTGTTGAAACTATTATTGATAAAATCCGTGCCTATCAGCCCAAAAAGGTAGAAGAAAGTAGCATCAAAAAGGGTTACAAGCCTCTGTTTAAAGAGGATTCAATCCAAAAAAAGTCAGACACCATATCAACAGCAGACGTACTTGGCTGGAACCGCTTATTAAAAAATGCATACCAAGGAAATAGCTTTGATGGTTCAAGTTCTGGTTCTGGTTCTGGTTCAGCCTCCGATACAAACCAAGGCGCAAATGGTCTGGATACAGCCGCATCCATGGCTAAAATGATGAATCAATGTGGTGGAAATAACAAGAGCCACCAAGCACATAAACAAGCCTTAAAAAATATTGCAGAAGCGCTCGTTATGAATCAAGTCAAACCCGGCCATGAAATAGCCAGAGCATCAGAAAGTTATACGGACCAATCTAGAAACTATCAAAAAGCCAAGTCTGAATCCATTTTAGAAAAATTGGAAAAAATGAAAAATATAGATGTCTCTCAATTGTATCAAGACATACAAGTTGAAAAGCGTAACATTGAAAAAGCACTTTCTCGAAATGAACTATCGTATCTATTTACAGATAACCCTACAGATCAAAACAGCCTAAAAATGCTTAATGCGATGATAGAAACTCAACAGCGCCTTCCCCTCTTACAAAAATTCCAAAATGTAGGTCGAAAATTTGTGATTGACGCGCAGTATTTTGAAATGTTCGCCAAATTTCCGCAACGATCTTTTATATATATTTCGGCAAAGGATTTGTGGGCAGTAAACCCTCTTCTAGACTCACCAATATTGTATCGAAAGGCATTGGTTGAAATGCTTTGGTCTCATATTAACAAAAGCTAATCTGACCTAAAGTACTGCAACTTTTTTAATTGAAGTTAGAAGTGTTTCTCGATCAATATCAGACAGATTTTCAAATTGCACACCCATGCCTGGGTTATAATTCTTTTCTGAATTTTTTCTATAGGGATTAACCCAAACGACTTTACCAATGGCTTTTACTTTTTGATTGCTGTCAGGAATTAAAAATTCTAACTCTAATACTGTTCCCTTTTTAAGAGGTTGATTGGTTTGAATAAAAATTCCATGTTCACTAATGTTAGTTGCATATTCAATCAAAAAATGACCATCTGAATGAAAATCTACCTGAAATTTGATAGGTAACCTTGTTGAAATTCTTTTATCTCTACGACCTGACATAATATACCCTTAGCGCTACCACCCCTTTTTCTTTCCTACAAGTTTTTTTCGTTTCATCTGATTTCTAATTTTAGACATCTCAGAAATTCTACTTGGTGAGCTTTTTCGATATAACTCGCGCAAATACTGCAATAATTCTGGTTGGCTGGGCTGGCCGGCTATGATTTTTTCTATAAAATGTTGAGATAATTCACTGGCTTCCCGATATCTCTCTTTTTCCTCTTCACTTAGATTATGCCTAAAAAAATACGATTCAAAAATGGTTAAAGCTTCTGAAAAACCCCATTGGTCCGCTAACAGTAAATATTTATCGAGTTCACCTTGAACTTCAATATCAAGCAAGGATACTTGACGTTGATTGTCCAAATTCCAAAACAGATAAACAAAGTGACTAATTTCTTCAACAATAGACGTATAATGCTGCAGGTCATGATTTGCATGATTCATTGCTTCACCCAAATATACACCCAACTGCACATCATCACCTTCAGGTATAAGTACAACTTGTGGTCTTTGATTGAGTTGAAGATCTTCTATATGACGATCATCTAACAAAAACTGTTGGACCTTTGGAATGGTGCTCAAACCGTAGATTCTCTGAATTTTTTCTTGTATCAATGAAAGAACTAGTGACATTTTTTCTCTCCACTCACCATCAGTGGATCCATGCCTTTATTTCTCAATTTTCGTAATAGTCTATCGCTTTTTGTATACGTCCATCTTTCATATAATCTCAAAAGATCATGATTGGATGTTGCGTGAAATTCTTCACTAAGCTCTGATAGAATATCCACCATAAAATCAAACTTTAAGGATAATTCGCCATAAATATCAGAAAACTCTTTGTTTACACTGATTGAAGTCAGTATTTGATAAGCATTAGACCCCATACCAATATAATAATCTATATCAACAATCTGATTTTTTAATGAGTCTCCAAAGAGACCAGAAACAAAGAGTGCATGATCTCCTAGAATTTTTAAATGTTGGTATTTTTCAAAAACATTATCGGCTTCACAAGCTTTTGCGTAGAGAAGTGCTAAAGGAATTTCACAATCGACAGGACGTGACTCTGATTCTTGATCAACGTGCGTAAGGGCGTGGAGGAGAGTTACAATATAGTATTCTGTTGCTTCTTGAATGCTGCATTTCTTCGTTGATAAAATCTTTTTGATTTGATCACGAAAATAAATCAATGTGCTAGAATACGAATGGATCAATCATACCTCCTTTGTTCCTATTGCCTATTCCTTCCTAATTTTGTATTTCTTAATTTTAGAAACCAAAGTCCTCCTAGGAACATTTAGTAAATCCGCAGCTTTTGTTTGATTCCAATCAGATCTTTTAAGTGCATTAATAATCAAGTCCTTTTCGTAAGCAGCAACGACTTCTTTCATATCACCAACCACTGTCGCATCATCTATGATCTCACCGTCTGCTTCGATAAACGAATTCATAGCTGGCATCGAATCTTCAGATGTTAGTTTGCTTGATAATGATTCTTTAAAAAGAGTATCTCCTTCAGCGATAATTACGGAACGTTCTATTGTATTTTTGAGTTCACGTATGTTTCCCGGCCATGAATATTGCATAAGAATATCCATCGCTTCTGGACTTATATTTTTCTGATTGAACCCGTTTTCTACGCAGCACATTTTCACAAATGTTTTGCTTAAATAAGGAATTTCTTCCTTTCTTTCACGAAGTGGTGGAATTGTTAGCGTTGCTGCATTTAAACGATAGTACAAATCTTCACGAAAATGCCCTTGTAAAACTTGCTCTTCAAGTTTTCTGTTCGTTGCTGCCACAACACGTACATCAATGGCAATTTCTTTATTCGAACCGATTCTCATGATGGTTTTTTCTTGAAGAACACGTAATAACTTTGCTTGTGTTTTCAAAGGCATTTCGCCAATTTCGTCTAAAAATATTGTGCCGCCTTGTGCGGTTTCAAAAAGGCCTATTTTACGCTGATCCGCACCAGTAAACGCACCTTTTTCATGTCCGAAAAGCTCACTTTCTAAAAGCGTTTCAGTAATCGCTGCACAATTGATGCAAACCAGTGGTTTGTCACGGCGATCACTTTTGGAGTGAATCGCTTCAGCAACCACTTCTTTTCCTACACCAGTTTCTCCTTGAATAAGAACTGTGATTGTTGACTTTGCAATTCGGTCAATGACATCGAAAAGCTCTTTCATCTTTTCACTACGAACAATGACTTCCTTCTGGCCTGTAAGCATTACACGTCGTGCTTCTTCTTCATGTTGAACTACGTGCGTTTTATGTTTTGAAGAGCGCGCTTGCTTGAGCGCTTGTCTAGATCTTTCAATAATAATGTCTGCTGTATTTCCATCTTCAGGGAAACTAGCAACACCTACAGAAATAAGAATATCTTTACTAAACCTTGCTTCTTTTGCGATTCTTTCAGCCAATTGAATTGCAGATGTTTTATCTGTCTCAGGTAGAATAAGTTCCAATTCATATTTTCCAAAGTGCGCAAGTAAATCCATTGTACGAATGACATTTTGTATATATTTTACAACAGTAGGATATTCCTGACTTAACAGGGCAGTATGTTTTAGAAGCTCAGTTGGATCGAGTGATGGGCCGATCATAAGTAGTGATAGATTTCTTTTATACCTTGCCGCTCGATCTAGTTCTTCTTGTAAGCGAGTTTCAAAGTATCCATGGTTATTTAACCCTAATTTGTTTCCATCAATTGGGTTATGAATGGAAAATCGGAAATTGGTCGCACCAATTTGTACTTCATCACCATCTGCCAAAGAAACCATTTGTGACAGGCGCTTACCATTGACAAAGGTACCATTGGTTGAACCCATATCTTCTATATGGGTTTCTCCCATTTCAATTGTAAATTGTGCATGCTGCCGAGAGACCTGATGGTCTTGCAAGAAAATATCGGTATCAGGCGTTCTCCCTGCGATAAGCTGACCTTGGGACAATGTAAAAACCGTGCCTGCATGGGGGCCAGACATCGCCACCAAATAAGACTTGACCAAAAGATCGGTTTGCCGATCTTCGCCAATTTGCTTTTGTTTTACAAGCGGTTGGGTTTTTTCGTATTCTACTGCCATGCTCTCTTTGCGCCGATTTTAAGCTTTTTTACCTTTCCAACACTTCTATTCTACATAAAATGGCAATTTTTCGCCAATTTATTCCTTTATTAATAATTATATAATAATTTTAATAACTTAGATCTTCAATTCCACTCAGAACTAGGGAAAATCTCAAAAAAATGTTATGGGCGTAGGCATATGTTTGATGTTATCGAGCCACTTTTGAATCAGGCAAGTCAGTATTTAATCGATCAATTCAAAAAGCAAAGTTTTGAAATCCAAACAAAAAATCAAAACGACTGGGTCACGGAAGCAGATTTGTATGTTGATCAAATGCTGACCACATCATTAGAAAAAGCCTTTCCTGATATTCAAGTTATATCAGAAGAAAAAACTAGTTCTCATAACTACAACCAAGAAGATACCTTTTGGATCATTGATCCAATCGATGGAACACTCAATTTTGCACATGGTTTTCCTATTTTTGGCATTACCATCGCGCTTGTGAAACAAGGTAAACCCGTACTTGGCTGGATTGAACTTCCAATGTTTGGACAACGATTTTTTGCAGAGATCGGTAAAAAAAGCACTTGTAATCAAGCTACCATTAGTGTTTCAAATATTATCGATACAAAAGCATCCTTGGTTGAAATTGGACAGCCCCATACTTACTCACAAGGTCTACCGGAACTGGTAACACTTGTAAGTCAATACCATCAAAGCTTTAGACGATCTGGTTCTGCTGTGTTTAATTTTGCTCAAGTTGCCTGTGGCGCTGTTGATATATTTTGTGCATCTAAACTCAATATCTGGGACATTGCTGCAGGTGTGCTGTTGGTTGAAATGGCAGGTGGAAAAGTTTTTCATCGAAATGGACAACCCTTTTCTGATCTTACAAATGGAAATTTAATCGCATGCAATGGAAAAGTATCAATTGAGCATTTGTTTAAAGAAGCTTCCTAATTTCTTACTCTAACAAAAAGGCAATGTTTTTCTAACGCTTCAACCACTTCTTGTGCGTGTTCTTCCCCTCTAGTTTCAAGCATAAGTTCAGTACCAGTATTATAATAGGGAATATGTGTTGAAACACGATCATGATGAATGTTTAAAATGTTGACCTTTAACGAAGACAAGATTCCTGTTAATTGGTGCAGTGATCCCGGCCGGTCAGAAATAATTACGTTTACCTTCAACAAACGTTTACTTTTTAGATATCCCTTTTCAATAATGCGAGATAACAGATTCATATCAATATTACCGCCACAAATAGGTGTAATAACTTTTTTTCCTTCAGGAATTGAAATTTTTTCCGATAAAAGCGCTGCTAAACCCGAAGCACCTGCCCCTTCTGCAAGAATTTTCTTGTTTTGAAGTAGATATAAAATCGCATCTGCAATCTCTTCATCCTTTACAAGCACAATGTCATCAACATATTTTTGAATCATGGGAAGCGTATATTGCCCAATACCCTTTACAGCGATACCATCGGCAATTGTTACTGAACCTTGCTTAGATACAAAGGTTTCACCACGGTATGCATAGGCAACTTGCGGAAAAACTTCTGTTTGAACACCGATAACCTTGGCTTTTGGATTTAGATGTTTCACAACTGCAGCAATACCAGAGATATAGCCACCTCCACCTACTGGGACAACAAAGTAATCAATGTCAGATATTTGATCAAAAATTTCAAGCGCACATACACCCTGTCCTGCAATAACATTTGGGTCATCAAAGGCATGAATAAATGCTTCGCCAGTATTTTTGGCACGTTCCCTTGCCATCTCGATACCTTGATCGACTGTTTCGCCTTGCAACTCAACATTGGCACCCCATTTTTGTGTTGATATGACCTTATTAATGGGTGTTTGTGTGGGCATGATCATAGACACTTCAAAACCGAGCTTACTGGCATGATAGCTCACTGCTTGGGCATGGTTGCCCGCGGAGGCGCCAATGATTTTTTTGTAAGTGCCTTGATCTCGAATATGTAAAAGCGCATGGAGTGCGCCACGCTCTTTAAATGAACCCGTTCGCATAAGTGTATCAAGCTTCAGATGAACTTTGGTTTGTATCTTGGGACAAGATAAAATCGAGATCGGTGTTATTGGAAGCATAGACCCAATTTTCTGTTGGGCCAGTGTAATATCTTCGTATTGGATAGATGCCATACTCCCTCTTTATGTATAATATTATTGGATAAAAGACGAGGGACTTTTAAGTTGTAAAATCCCTTTGAAATACCAAAAATCTTGTTACGATAGAACTAGCGATATGATTGAGAAAGTATTGGGCATTGATCTTGGAACCTCAAATTCTTGTGTTGCTGTTATTCACAACCAAGTTCCATTTGTTGTACCAGACGCTCATGGAAATAAAATCCAACCTTCAATTGTTCATTTTGATCAGGCTGGAAGAATATTAGTTGGTGTTGAGGCCAAACAAAAACTCGCAACAAATCCCAAGCAAACCGTTTATGCATCCAAAAGATTGATCGGAAGAAAATTTTTCACATCCGAAGTGAAAAAAGCCAAATATTTGATGCCTTATTCTATTTTAGAAGGTCCAAACCACAGCGTTTTATTAGAAATCAATGGGCAAATTTTCACTTTGCAGGAAATTTCTGCAGCAATCTTGAAAAAAATGAAGTCTATTGCTGAAAATTATTTTAAAGAAACTTTTCATAAAGCAGTTGTGACAGTGCCGGCATATTTTAACGACAATCAAAGAGCTGCCACTATTGATGCTGGTAAAATTGCAGGACTTGATATCATTCGAATTATTAATGAACCAACAGCTGCCGCTCTGGCCTACGGATATGGCAGTGGAGAGAAACAAACAGTAGCTGTTTATGACCTCGGTGGAGGTACTTTTGATATTTCAATATTAGAATTAGGAGATGGCGTTTTTGAAGTTGTTTCTAGCGCTGGAGATACATATCTTGGTGGTGAAGATTTTGATGACCGTATTATCGATTGGATTTGTGACGCATTTATTCGAGAACACGATATTGATCCTCGCCAAGATCCATATGTATACCAAAATTTACGATCTCAAGTTGAACATGCTCGAATTTCTTTAAATGAAAAAGAAAAAATTTCTATTACGATGAATGTACCAAATGAAGATGGAACAATCCCTTTTGAAATGGTTTTCGACCAACCAAAACTCAAAGAGCTGGTAAACGACCTGATGCAAAGAACGTTTCAAGTTTGTGATGAGGCACTATCTCACGCAACCATGCGTGTATCAGACCTAAATGGACTAATTCTTGTTGGTGGCCCCACAAGAATGCCAATTGTAAGAAATTTTGTTCAAGGCTATTTTCAGCGAGAACCCAAAGCCAACATTGATCCAGATCAAGTTGTTGCGATTGGAGCAGCCATTCAGGGAGATATTTTGGTCGGAGGTCAAAAAGACGTCGTACTTGTTGATCTTACGCCTCTTTCTCTAGGCATCGAAATTCGTGGAGGCTTACTTCATCGCATCGTTGAAATTAACACACCACTACCTGTTGACCATACAGAAAGTTTTACAACAAGCATGGATGACCAGCAATCTGTTCGAATTAGTGTTTTCCAAGGTGAAAGTAAAAAAGCTACACAAAACGAACTTTTAGGTGAGTTTGTTTTACACGATTTACCACAAGGAAAGGCTGGGGAAGTTTCTGTAGATGTAAATTTTGAAATTGATACCAATGGAATATTAAATGTTACTGCGGTTAATTCAGAAACAGGCCGGAAGCAGTCTATTCAACTTATTGCAGCGGGAAGATTAGAAAAAGAACAGGTACAAGAACTTTCTACATCTCCACAATTTGATTTTAAAACGTGATCTATGGAACGAAGAAATCTATTTCATGAGCATGCGTCTTTGATTCAAAGGCTGGCAAGCATTGGAAGCAAAAAAGTAAGTGGCATTTTAATTCTTCAAAAAGATCAACAAACAAGAAAACTTCTATTTAGTCAGGGCGATTGTATCGCTGTTACTTCAACAATTGTTCGAGAGCTGCCCGGATCATTTTTATATCACGAGGGTATCATAACAAAAAATGCTTACGATATTTATCTTTTAAAAGCAATGGAAGCAAATGTTCGCCAATGGGATTTAGCTATAGAAAGCAAAAGTATTACGGAAGCTGAACTACAAGAATGGAAATATAAACACGCGTTATTTGTTGTTCAAAATATATCTACAGACACGCCAGACAATATAAGTTTTGAACCCAAACAGTTTCCCTCTACAGTACCTATCATTGCATCAAATCTAGATTTTATTACACATGTAGCGCACAATATGTCTCTCGACGACATATATGCAATTGCTCCCGCATTGCAAAATGAAGAAACCACAATAACTGTCACTGAATTATTTCCAAAAGATGTTGTCCAAACAAGTATTAAAGGTCTTTATACAATTTTATGTCAGCATAAAACCTTACAGGACATTTTTACAAACAGTCTTTTAGATCGACAAAAAATTCTTTCATACTTACTTTCCTTTTCATTAATGGAATGGGTAACAATTGAAAGCGCAACACAATATATAACAAAAACGTTTGTCGAAAATTTGTCGATCGAAAACCACATGTTACGAGAAGAGATTATTAATCATTGGAAAAATGCGCTTGGATCAAACTACTATCAATGCTTTTCATTATCTCCAACTTCAAATCATGCTCAAATTGAACGTCAGTACCTACAACTCAAGCAAAAATTACAAAAAATTGATGATATCGAGTTATTTAGTAAAACAGAAGATAACATCACACAAAAACTTAAACTACTTATTGAGGAAGCTTATTCTGTATTATCTAACTCTCAAAAACGAGTTGAATACGATCAGTATTTAAAACAAGGTAAGGCGCAATCCTTTTTTGAAACATCTCAATCAATCGCACATGAAAAGGCGCAAGATCACTTCAATCAGTTGCGAATGGGGCATCAAGGTACTGAAGCAGCTGAATTTGGATTGCGGTATCTTGAAGAAAATTCTCAATCTATACAATTTTCAATTCAATACGTTGAATTCATTCTTACAAGTCAATTTATCAAGGAACAAAAATATCAAAATATTTGTTTTGATTTGGTCAAATATCATATTGAAAACCATCCAAACCGTTATGAGCCTTTCTTTCTTTTAGGAAAATTATGTACTCTTTTAAAACAGGAACAAAACGCACTAAAATCATTTCAGCGAGCACTCGAAACAAGGCCGGATATTCCTTCACTACGTGAATATATTATTGATAAATTACCTAATCAAGGACCCGAAATTGTTCTCTATGCTATTTATGAGAAAATGGATCAACTTAACTATTACCAACTTTTAGCAGTGGATCCCAAGTCTTCACCCAAAGAAGTGCACGACGCTTTCCGTATGTGTTGTAAATATTTTCATCCAGATCGATTTTTTAACGGGCCCTCAAAAGAAGAACATAAAATAGCAAATCAGGTTTTCAAAAAAATTTCTCAGTCATATAAAACGTTAAAAAATTTTCAAGCACGAAAAAAATATGATGAAGACATGCTCATTCTGCCTGAGGAAAGAGCAGATATAAGCAAAAAAAATCCTCCAACACATTTTAAAGCAAAAGAGTATTACAATCTAGCCGCACTCCAAATCAAAGAAAAAAACTATGAGGGAGCTTTGGTTAATTTACAATTTTCACTGCAATTAGAACCAGAAAACACCTTTTTACAAGAGAAAATAGAAGAGGTAAAAACGCTTAAAAAAGCTCATTGACCTTTTTGTAACTTAGAACGATAATAAAGGGGACAAATGAAAAAAATAATTCTAATACTTTCAATGATTTGCATGACTTACGTACATGCGTCTGACCTTGGCAAAGGGAGAAGCGGTGATCAACTTTTTGTTCACCACGCCCCTGATCCTGTCAACACAAGAACAGGCAATTTCTTCTTACCATTACAAGATTACTACTTATCTTGTTATCAATACCCACTTGAGGTGTATCGATCCTATAATAGCTTTTCAACAAAGAACGGTCCTTTCGGACATGGGTGGACTTTTAATTACGATATCCAAATCATTATTGGCCAAGAAGGAAGCATGAAAGTCGTTGAAGCAGATGGATATGTAAATGAATACATGCCTGTCGAGAATAAATACCAGTCTCAAAAAGATATCATTGAGGTTATTCTTCAAAAAAAGAAAGAAGAAGACGTCGCGTACACGAAGAATAAAGATGGAAAAGGGGATGCTTTCTATGCAGATATGAAAGCCAAATTATTGAATGACCCTGCCTATTACCAAAGTGTTAGAGATCGCTATATAAAAATATCCAACGTTTCACCGAGTGGAAGATATGTATCTCAAAACAGAGGTACTTCGTATCTTACAAAAAAAGGCAATGGGTTCGTTCGAGAAAATGAAATCGGTCAAATTGAAAGTTATAATGAAAAGGGATTTATGGTCAAAATCGAGGATCGTAATGGTAATTCGTTGCGCTTTACTTACGATTCCTTAAGTCGATTAAATAGAGTTTATGATGACTGTTCGAATCATATTGAAATTTCATACAGTGCAAACAATAAAATTATAGGTATACAAGATTCTTTTCAGAGAAAGTTGAGATACAGTTATGATGACAAACTTCGTTTGATCTCGTTTACGGGCCTAGATCAAATGACCATGAAATACGATTATGATGCTTTTAACAGAATGACATCGATCACCTTTGCGGATGGATCAAACACTATAATTTCTTATACAAAAAATGGCTTGGTCTCGTCTCAAAAAGGTCCGGGGACAAAATCATCAACATTTGAGTACGGAAAATCTGGCAATGAGTCTTGGACAAAAGTAACGGAACAAGGTCAAAAAACAACAGAATATCGCTATATGGACATTGAAAACAAAATTATGGTCAAGGAACCATCGGGTAAAACCACAACAACTGTCCTTTCATCATGCTGTGGAAAACCTATTTCGATTAAAAGTTCGGATGGTATCAATGATATATTTGAATATGATGCAAGTGGAAACCTTTCTTCCCGAACCAACGCTGCAGGTCAAAAAACATCATTCAAGTATGAACCTAGGTTTCAAGCAATTTCCGATATTGAGGAAAGCTCTGGAAAAACATTTCGTTACCGTTATGACCGAAAAGGTAATCTTGTTTTTGCGCAAATGATCGAGGGCACACGGAAGGAATTTCTAAAAATTGACTACGAGGAACATGGAAAAATTCGTCATATGATTGATCACCTTGGTACTGAGATTTTTTTCACTTATTCGACATTAGGAAAACATCAATCCATAGTTAAAAAGGCAAACAATCAAATTAAAGCACAGGTGACATTTGCCTACGATGCGCTTGGCCAATCTACGGGTACGACGTTTATTCCTAATACCCCAACAACACCTACAGAAATTCAAACTACACTACAATCTTTCATGACAATGCTAGAGCTCACGGGCATTGATTTTGAATTATGACAACAATCCTAATTGATGGTTATAACCTTTTAGGAAAATCTAACCGAAAAGAACGAGAAGAGCTGATTCAAGATGTTGTATCTTATAGACGTAATAAAAAAATGGATATTGTCATCTTTTTTGACGGTACACACGGCGGAACACGATTTGGTGATACCCTCTATGTTGAAAATGTAAAAATTGTATACACGCCACTTCATGAAACAGCAGATGATCATATGATTTCAATGATTGAACAAAACATAAACGAAGATTTGATCATCATATCATCAGATCGAAAAATTCAAAACGCCGCAGCAAGACATATGTATGCTTTTTTCTCATCAGAAGAGTTTATGTTGAGACTTTCTTCTCGTACGCAAGGCCAAAATAAAGACGAAATAGAACCTGTCTATGCCCCCAAAAAAACGACAAAGAAAAAGGGCAATCCTCGCAAAAAATCTAAAAAAGATCGTAAAAATCTATCTAAATTAAAAAAACTCTAAGAAACTGTAAATTGATTTTTTGAAAAATCAATTTTCAAATTTGATGTTTTAGTTTCATGATCAAGTAGATATTCAGCGATATTATTTTCGATTTTTGTCTGAATCACTCTTTTTAAAGGACGCGCACCAAACGCTGGATCAAAACCTTGCGACGCAAGTTCCTTTTTGGCAGCATCAGTTACTTCAAGTGATATATCCTGATCTGCAAGTCTTTTAATAAGGCGATTGATTTGAATATTAACAATGTTTTGAATTTGTTCTTGTTTTAAACTTTCAAAAATCACAATGTCATCAACTCGATTTAGAAATTCAGGTCTAAAAGTATTATGCAATTCTTGTAACACTTTTTTCTCATAGGATGATTTGTCTTTTCCTGCACTTTCCAAAATAATAGGACTTCCAATATTGGAGGTCATAATGATCACTGTATTTCGAAAATCTACTGTTCGACCTTGGCTGTCTGTCAAGCGCCCATCGTCAAGTACTTGCAGAAGAACATTAAATACATCCGCATGTGCTTTTTCAATCTCATCAAATAAAACGATACTATACGGACGGCGGCGCACTGCCTCAGTTAACTGACCGCCCTCTTCATGACCAACATACCCTGGCGGCGCACCAATCAACCGGCTCACGGCATGCTTTTCCATGTATTCACTCATATCAATGCGAACAAGTGCATTTTCATCATTAAATAAGAAGGATGCAAGTGCTTTTGCGGTTTCTGTTTTACCAACGCCTGTTGGGCCTAAAAAAATAAATGAGCCAATGGGCTTGTTGGGATCAGAAATACCTGCGCGAGATCTCTTGATCGCGTTCGATACAAGTGTAATGGCTTGATCTTGTCCAATAACACGTTTTTGTAGATCCTCTTTTATGTGCTTGATGCGCTCTTTTTCTCCTTCAAGCATTTTGGACACAGGAATGCCTGTCCAGAGGCTCACAACACCAGCAATGTCTTCTTCCTGTACTTCTTCTTTGAGCATTCTTTGTTTAGATTGAATCTCTTGTATATTTTTTTGAACGAGTAAAAGATCTTTTTCAAGATTGGGTAAATCACCATACTTTAATTTTGCAGCTTTTTCTAAATTTCCTTCTCTTTCAGCAAGTTCAATTTCAACTCGAATTTGGTCTATTTTTTCTTTTATCGCTCTGGATTGCGAAATTGCTTCCTTTTCCTTTTTCCAGTGCGCGCTTAGTACATTCGATTCTTCTTTTAAATTGGCAATTTTTTCTTCTACCTCTGAAAGGTGTTTACGACTTTGTTCATCTTTTTCTTTTTTTAATGCCTGTTTTTGAATTTCAAGTTGCATGATTTGTCGATCAAGAACATCAATCTCGGAAGGTTTTGAGTCAATTTCAATCCGCAAACGACTTGCTGCTTCATCAATCAGATCAATGGCTTTATCTGGTAAAAACCGATCTGTGATATATCGGTTTGATAATGTTGCAGCGGAAACAATGGCGCTATCGGCAATCCGAACACCGTGATGCACTTCGTATTTTTCCTTTAAACCTCGTAGAATGGCGATGGTATCTTCTACGCTAGGTTCTCCAGTAAAAACCGGTTGAAACCTACGTTCAAATGCGGCATCCTTTTCAATATGCTTTTTGTATTCTTTGAGTGTTGTGGCACCGACTGTTCTAAGCTCACCTCTGGCAAGCGCGGGCTTTAGAAGATTACTTGCGTCCATTGCCCCTTCAGCACTTCCAGCTCCCATCAGTGTATGAAGTTCATCCACAAAAAGAATCACATGTCCATCTGATTTTTTGATTTCATTCAGAACTGCTTTTAAACGTTCTTCAAATTCACCACGGTATTTTGTCCCGGCCAAAAGAGCCCCTAGATCCAGAGACAAAACTTTCTTGTTTTTTAGTGTTTCAGGTACATCACCGCTGACCACACGTTGTGCAAGTCCTTCTACAATGGCTGTTTTTCCAACACCAGGCTCTCCTATTAAAACAGGGTTGTTTTTTGTTCTACGCGATAAAACTTGAATCACGCGCCTGATTTCTTCATCTCGACCAATCACTGGATCTAGTTTGCCCGCTTTTGCATCTTGCGTAAGGTCATGTGTGTATTTTTCAAGTGCTTGCACTTGTTCTTCTGCTGATTGTGAATTCACTTTCTCATCTCCTCGTAATTTTATGATCTGGTTCTCAATCTTTTTTTTGTCGATTGTATGGTTTGCGATTAAAAATTTAAGTTCTGCCATACCCAACAAAAAATGTTCGATTGCAGCGTATTGATCCTTTCGTTTGTCTGCCTCGATCACGGCTTGTTGCAACGTGCGGCTCACGTCGCTTTCCATGGTCATTTGTGCTCCAGATACTTCAGGCATTGCTTTGTATTTTTCTACAATCCAATCTTGAATATCTTGAACAGAAAATGGCTGCCCAACAAGCAATGTTTCAACATAGCCCTTGGAAGCTTGCAGTAGCCCATCCCAAATATGCGCCATGGACATTTGACCATGTTGATGTTTTTGCACCGACATTTGCGCAAATCCAATGGCATTTTGCGATTGATGTGTAAGACGATCCATCATGACTCTTTAAAGATGCTCGCGAAGGCATGATTGTCAAGTTAACTAAAGACATCTTATTGGATTAAAAGGCAATTTTCGTTGTGATTTGGTGTATTCTTCAAGTAGAATATTGATGTGAGAAAAAAAACTCCTTTTATTTTTTTAGCCTTTTCATTGTTGTGCAGCTCAGTCGCACTTGCGCAGGAAGAAAATGCATCCAAATTTTGGAAGTCTCGTTCGCAAACCTTGAATCATCGTCATGTGATCACCCCGAGACTTGGCACTTTTTATAATCGTATCGATGGAGACCAGGCTTCGACACAGTCTGAAGGATACTTTTTATCAAGTCTAAGCTGGATACTGGGCGCGGATTGGGAATTTCAACAAAGTTCAGGATGGTCCACACTCCTCAGTGCAGGGCTAAAAATCTACCGGTACAAACAAGACATTGAACCTACCCTCTTTTCCAAAGACCATACCTTTGTGCAACCTGAAATTTGGTTGGGTATGGGCAAACGCCTTGCAATCCCGAAACCACTGATGGTCAGAGTGTGGGTGGGAACGTACAAGGATCTGTACTACTTTGCACCGACATTTAACTCTTTGAAATTTGAAAACGACCAATTGATCGCTCTGAAAACAGAAGCTGATTGGACCGCCAAATCGTGGAAAAACAAAGATATTGGCGTGGGTCTTTATGTTCAGACCATGCGAAGAGGTCAATTCTTGCGCGGTGGGTCAGAAATAGGGGCCCGTGTTTTATTTAGTGCTTACCCAGTAAGGGTCAAATACGAATTTTCTGCGTCATTTCTTAAAACGACCAGCCTTTCGTACCGTATGCTCGAGGGGGCTGTGATCCTAGAATACCTATTTGGCCTTTAATTTCAGGGATTTTCCTTACACAGAATTGCCACAAAAGTACCCTTTCCAAAAAAAAATTTTTATTTTTTTATGGTGTAATTAAAATTTACTTTTATAATAGTATATACAGTAAAATATTATAACTGTTTGTTTATATACAAGTTATAACTAATATATATTGGTGACTTTTGTTTAAGATAACGACAACATATTCTAAGTTGGCTACTCTTGTGTCAACCGTGACCTTTCTCTTTGCAATGGGTTGTGGTTGGGAGGGAAATTATCTTGGAAAAAGTGGTGGAGATGCCGGAGACGGTCATCGTCCATCCAAATCACCATTTTACGTCGATACGCCTTCCTTAAACCTAGTCTATCCTGATGTCTTTCTGGCCAATATCAACAATCCAAAGTTTAGGATTGGTAATGTACTAGAGGGCAATCACGCACGGTATTTTACAGATGCTTCTTGTTCTGAAGATCAATTGGTATTTTCAAATGAAGCAGGTAGTTCCAACCGTGTAGATTATGCGCTTTCTCTGCAAGCGCTTGTTGACGATGGAACGTATACTTTTTACGCAAACGTTTTAGATGACATCAATGGATATTCTGAATGTGTGGGCCCGGTTTCATACGTTTATGATGGAACACCTCCAAAATTTGTAGACAACTCCCCTGGTGACGCTTCTTCAATTGCATTAACAACCAGCGAGTCGGTAAATGATATTCTTATTTACGATGATGCAGCTTGCTCAAATCAAGTAGGAGAACTTTTGGCAAGTGAAGATGGCAACGACTATGTGTATGCACCTTCACTACCCATCAATGGCATTTATGCTTTCTATGCGCAAACAACAGATATTGCGATGAATCTTTCAGATTGTTTTGGTCCACTCATTTACATTTATACAGTAGCTTTACCCTATTTTGATATCGATCCTCCTACTCCAACGATTATTAATACGGGAGATGTTGACTATAACATTACATATTACAACCATACGTCTGTTGATCTTCAAGTTGCAGATGTAACCGTCAACACGACAGGAACAGTGACTTACAATGTTAGCGTTCTCAATGGAACAACAGGTACACCAACAATTACTGTAAGTGTTACAGGTGGCGATGGAACCATCGATGGTATTGAGATTGCACCTGGCACAGCAACAGATGGCATTGGTGATGCTGAGGGTGGAACAGAAAACACCTCTGTAACAGTGGATAATACCGCGCCGACCGTAAGTCTTGGCGCACCAAGCACAACCAACATCAACACAGGAAATGTTGACTACGCAGTCACATACACTGGTGCATCAAGTATCAATTTAACTACCGGTAACATTACTGTAAACACGACAGGGTTGATCGCAGGTGTGCATTACACAGTATCGGTTCTCAATGGTACCACTGCCACACCAACGATTCGTATCGCTGTTACAAGCGGTGATGGAACCATTGACAGTGTTGAAATCGCTGCAGGAACATCTCAAGATGCTGCAGGAAACATCGATGCAGGGGATACCGATGCAACCACAGTCAATGTAGATAATACGGATCCAGTGTTAAGCGTTGGCGGACCCAGCACAACAAGCATAGGAACCGGTCCTGTAAATTATGCGGTAACAATCACAGGTGCCGATAACTTCACGCTCAACGGTGGTGACATCACCGTCAACACCTCAGGATCAGTGACATACAACGTATCGGTTACCAACGGCAATACAAGTACACCAACAGTCACCGTCAATGTGACAGGTGGTGATGGTACAATTGATGGTATTGTCATTGCTGGTGGGTCCGCTAGTGATCTAGCAGGAAACACTGACAGCGGCGATAGTGATAACACAACGGTAACCGTTCAAAACAATCTACCTGAAGTAAATTTTTCTTCTGCTTCACAAGCTTCTGTCAATGAAACAGGCACACTCACCGCAACAGTAACAATTGCTGCACCTTATTTCTTTGACGTTACAGTTCCTTTTAGTGTGAACGGTTCATCAACAGCAACCGATCCTGATGATTATACAATCTCTGCAAGCCCGATTGTCATTACGGCTGGCAATACTTCGGCAGATATCACACTTACACTTGCGGATGACGGTGTGTATGAAGGAAACGAAACCGTCGTTATTGATTTAGGCGCCCCAACCAACGCTACCCTTGGCGCAGTGGACACACATACTGCAACCATCACCGAAGATGAATCCATTCCAGCTGTTACTCTTTCAGTGGACAATGCAACTATTGCAGAAGCTTCTGGTGTGGCAACCTTTACTGCTACACTTTCCAATCCAAGCACGCAGAACGTAACCGTCAATCTTGCTTTCTCTGGAACTGCCACAGGTTCGGGTACAGATTATACCGCTTCTGGTTCTAGTATTTTGATCACTGCAGGTAATACAACTGGAAACATTACTGTTACAGCCGATCAAGACTTGCTGGATGAAAATGATGAAACCGTCATTGTCGATATCGATTCTGTGACAAATGGAACTGAATCCGGCGTGCAACAACAAACTACTACGATTACTGATGATGACGATGCACCAACAGTTACACTAAGTCTTGATAATGCAACCATTGCTGAAGCCTCTGGTGTTGCAACGTTTACTGCTACACTTTCAGCAGTTTCAGCCCTTGATGTCACAGTGAACTTGGCGCTATCTGGTACAGCCACAGGTTCAGGCACAGACTATACCGCATCTGGTTCAAGCATCTTAATTACTGCTGGTAACACAACTGGAACCATTACTGTTACAGCGGATCAAGATCTTTTGGATGAAAATGATGAAACCGTCATTGTCGATATCGATTCAGTGACAAACGGTACCGAATCCGGCGTGCAACAACAAACTACAACCATCACCGATGATGACGATGCTCCAACAGTTACTCTAAGTCTTGACAACGCAACGATTGCTGAAGCTTCCGGTGTTGCAACCTTTACTGCTACACTTTCAGCAGTTTCAGCCCTTGATGTTACTGTGAACCTTGCACTTTCTGGAACTGCTACCGGTTCGGGCACAGACTATACCGCATCTGGTTCAAGCATCTTAATTACTGCTGGTAACACAACTGGTGCAATTACCGTTACAGCTGATCAAGACTTGCTTGATGAAAATGATGAAACGGTCATTGTTGACATTGATTCTGTGACAAACGGTACCGAGTCTGGCGTGCAACAACAAACTACTACGATTACTGATGATGACGATGCACCAACTGTTACTCTAAGTGTTGACAACGCAAACATTGCTGAAGCTTCTGGTGTTGCAACGTTTACTGCTACACTTTCAGCAGTTTCAGCCCTTGATGTCACAGT
>JAGRAZ010000139.1 GCA_020434345.1 Bdellovibrionales bacterium | reverse complement strand
AAGCGAGCAAGTGCGAGCGGAGTCGACTTTGGTAGGAATGTGTATGAAGTCACACATTCTCGACCTACCATATCTCCCACTTTTTACTGATTCATTGATTGTAAGAAGTCTTCGTTCTTTGGTGTCTTCTTGAACTTAGTCGTAACTATGATGGGGAAAACGCTTCAATTTTTTAACTTTTTTCTACTTTTTCGCTCATGCAAATGCAACGCTAGCTAGCATTTGCTTTTTAAGAGCTCAAAGATCCCTATTGAATTGGCAAAGCCAATTCAATACACCCCCTTGCGAACTCTTTACTGATTCATTGATTGTAAGAAGTCTTCGTTCTTTGGTGTTTTCTTGAACTTATCAAGTAGAAATTCCATCGCGTCGATGCCGTTAAGCGGCTGCAATAGTTTTCGTAAAATCCAAACACGGTTGAGCGTTTCTTCAGAAATCAACAGCTCTTCCTTACGTGTTCCAGATTTGTTGATATCGATCGCAGGGAAAATACGACGATCTGCAATCTTACGATCAAGCACGATCTCCATGTTGCCTGTACCTTTAAATT
>JAGRAZ010000138.1 GCA_020434345.1 Bdellovibrionales bacterium | reverse complement strand
TTCGACGCCAAACCCGCCTCCAAAACCGCCTGGACCAAAAAACTCTGGGTCTACGACTACCGCACCAACGCCCACAAGACCCTGAAAAAAAATAAACTGAAGTGCGACCACTTCAACGAATTCGAAGACCTTTACAAGCCCGAAGACCGCAGCAAACGCAAAGCCACCTGGAGCGAAAAGAAACCCGACGGCCGCTGGCGCGCATTCACCTATGATGAGTTGGTTGCCCGCGACAAAACCAACCTCGACATCTTCTGGCTAAAAGACGAATCCCTAGAAGATACCGAAAACCTTCCGGCACCTGGGGTACTTGCAGCCGAGATAGTTGAACAACTAGAAGCAGCGCTGGAGGAATTCAGGGCTGTTGAAGAGGTATTGGCTGCCAATGAGGAAGTCGCATGAAAATCCGGGAGAAATACCTTGAGGCGTTGAAGCAGATCAATAGTTGGGTGATTGTTTCAGAGTGGGCTAACAAGGTCGGCGAATTATACCCGGATCTGTTGGCCAAGGCCGAGGAAGAGGCTGCCAATCAGGCGAATGATACCACCGGGCTCA
>JAGRAZ010000137.1 GCA_020434345.1 Bdellovibrionales bacterium | reverse complement strand
TCATAACATTGCACAATATTGGGATGGTTCATGGAGCTTAAAATCCGAGCCTCTTTTTCGAAACGATGAAATACGTCCTTTAGGTCTTCATTTTCTTTTGGACCTGAGGCAAGCTTTAAACAAACAGTCTTTTCCAACACAGTATCAAAGGCTTTAAAAACCCATGCGGATCCTCCAATGCCAATCGATTTATTAGCAATGTACCGGCTCTCCTCTTGCTCTAGAGCAGTTTCTTCTACTATTTCCTTAGATTCATCCATATTATTTTAACAGTATCATTTGGGCTTGTTTAAGACTTGGCGTGATAAGATGAAGCATGTGCCTTAGGTCAGAATCTTCAGGATATTGATAAGAGAAGGTACAAAGAGTTTCTTCTTTACGGTCCAAGATTTTCTTTTCACAAAATTTAACAGTATCAACAAGTTTGATATTAAGAGTTTTACCCCCTTTAAGATAAAAACTTTTAAATTCTACATCTTCAGGAAGTATTTTTTCGTATTTGTTATTTTCTATAGAAAATAGATAGTAGACACGATCCCCAACAGTAAAGCGTTTTTTAGACTGA
>JAGRAZ010000136.1 GCA_020434345.1 Bdellovibrionales bacterium | reverse complement strand
TGCGTTTGGAATGTTTGTTGCGGCAATGACTACGACTTTTCCTCGGCTCTTAAGGCCGTCCATGATTGCAAGAAGTTGCGCAACGACTCTTCTTTCAACTTCTCCTTTGCTTTCTTCACGTTTGCTTGCAATAGCGTCAATTTCGTCAATAAAAATAATTGAAGGAGCGTTCTTTTCTGCTTCTTCGAATTTCTTTCGTAAGTTTTCTTCTGATTGGCCGTAGTACTTACTCATGATTTCAGGGCCGTTAATCAAAAAGAAATTACTGTTTGTTTCGTTTGCGACTGCTTTTGCAAGAAGGGTTTTTCCAGTTCCCGGAGGTCCGTGTAGAAGAACTCCTTTTGGAGGTTCAATACCAAGACGCTCAAAGATTTCTGGATGCTTGAGTGGAAGCTCGACCATTTCACGAACTTTGTGCAATTCGTCTTTAAGGCCTCCAATATCTTCGTAAGTAACATCGAATCCTTTGCCTTCTTCTTTAAGTTCTACTGCTTCAGGGTTGAAAATAACTTGTGTGTTGTCAGTTATGAGCACTGCTTTTTTTGCAGGTTGCACATCAACAACA
>JAGRAZ010000135.1 GCA_020434345.1 Bdellovibrionales bacterium | reverse complement strand
CAGGCTTTGGAGAAATATTGCCAAAACTTTACCGAACTCGCACGCAAGGGAAAGCTCGATCCAGTGATTGGCAGAAACGAAGAAATCCGCAGATTGATGCAGATTTTAGCCCGGCGCACGAAAAACAATCCTGTCCTCATCGGTGAGCCTGGCACAGGCAAGACTGCTATTGTGGAAGGACTGGCAAATCGTATTGTAGCCGGAGATGTACCTGAGAGTTTAAAAAATAAGGAATTATTGTCGCTTGATTTGGGGGCGCTTGTCGCCGGGACAAAATACCGTGGTGAATTTGAAGAGAGATTCAAAGCAATCCTCAATGAATTAAAAGAGAATGCTGACCGCTATATCCTTTTTATTGATGAATTGCATAGTATCGTCGGTGCCGGAGATAGTTCAGAAGGTTCTCTGGATGCTGCCAACATGTTTAAGCCCGCTCTCGCCCGTGGGGAAATTCGCACTATCGGAGCTACAACTCTCAAAGAGTATCAAAAATATATAGAAAAAGATGCTGCCCTGGAGCGCCGTTTTCAACCTATTTATGTGAACGAACCCAGCGTTGAAGACACCATTGCCATTTTGCGCGGTATCAAAGAA
>JAGRAZ010000134.1 GCA_020434345.1 Bdellovibrionales bacterium | reverse complement strand
GCTCTATATGAAAAGGCGATTAAGGAAAATAAAGATGAGTTATATATCGAATATCTTAAAGAGTATGGAAAAGAAGGCGGCTATTACAAGGAAATAACTAGACGTTTGAGTGGAAAAGAGTTCAGTATGGAGGAAATGATAACAAGTAAGCTTAACTCTCAAAATAGGATTATACTAGCATTAGTCATAATTGTTTTGGTATTAATGATTTTGATAATAGGTTTAATGTTTAAAGCACTTTGATTGATTCGCCTAACACCGCGCCAGCGGCCATAGCCAGCAAAAGCTGGCTACAACGATTCGAATTTTTACTGATTTCTAACCTTTAGCGCTACCGGTCAACCCTTCCCCCCGCCTTATCGATCAACTCTCCCAGCCCTAGCTTCCGGTAGGCCTCCGGGTCGCGCGCCTTCAGCTCCCGGGCCACTTCCTGCAATTTCTGCACCAGCAGCTGGTTGAAAAGTTCCTGGTTGGGGGCGGGAGAAGAGGGGGGCTGGATGTCTTTCAGGCCGGCGGGCGGCGGGCCGTCCCATATTTCGCCTTGGCCGGTGATGAGCCAGCGGGCGTTGAGGGTAGGGTAAGCTTTCAGTATGGCTTTTAAGGTATCCGATCGCACCTG
>JAGRAZ010000133.1 GCA_020434345.1 Bdellovibrionales bacterium | reverse complement strand
CTCGCGGCGCGGTCGATTAACTCCCGCTTTTCGGGGGCGATCCGGATGTGGATGTTGGCGCTCTTGGCCCGCATGGCGTTCTGCCTCGGCATGGCATGCTCCTTTCAAGCACGTGCATGATATCCCCAGAGTGCCATCTTGTCAACACAATGTATACACATGTAAACGGACCAAGCACGGTGCGTTGTGCAGAAGACGCAGACATGTTCGCGCTGCCAATCTCGCCGTCTGGACGGAATCAGCGTCCCAGTGGTAGACTACCGTTAGGTTTGCGCCCGTAGCTCAGTGGATAGAGCACTGGTCTTCGGAACCAGGTGTCGGGGGTTCGAATCCCTCCGGGCGTGCTGCACGAGAACACAAAACGAGACCCGGTGCAAGGCAACTGCACCGGGTCTCGTTTTGTCCATTCGGGGCGGACATCCACGGCTCACCGGACGTCTTCCGTCTGCGCCAACACCCGCTCCACCACCACATCCACGAACTTGTCCGTCTCGCTGATCCACGGGCTGTGGCCCGAGTGCTCGAACCAGATCAACTCCTTGTGGGGCGCGTCGAGCAAGGCGTAGTACTCTTCGATCAAGTACGCGGGCACGTTGGCGTCGTGACGGCCGATGAGGAAGTAGACCGGCACCTCC
>JAGRAZ010000132.1 GCA_020434345.1 Bdellovibrionales bacterium | reverse complement strand
CACCACCAACTGTTGAATTTACCTCTGCATCTCAGTCGTCCATAGGTGAATCAGGCACGCTGACAATCACAGCACAACTTTCTGGTGTTAGTGTCAATGATGTAGATGTACCATTTACCGTCACTGGTACTGCAACAGGCGGCGGTACTGATTATTCCATTACAGCTTCTCCGATTACCATTACAGCAGGAAATCTAACTGCAGACATCACCATTTCGATTGCAACAGACACAATCGATGAAGCAAACGAAACTGTGATTGTCACGATGGGTGCACCAACCAATGCAACCCAAGGTGCAACAACGGTTCACACTGCAACCATCACCGATGATGATACTGCACCTACAGTATCCTTCACTTCAGGTTCACAAGCTTCTGTTGATGAATCTGGAACACTCACTGTTACAGCACAATTGTCAGCTGTTTCAAGTTTCGATGTTGATGTTCCGTTTACAATCAATGGTTTATCAACCGCAATTGATCCTGATGATTACTCTATTACTGCGTCACCCATTACCATACCTGCTGGAAGTTTAAGTGCGGATATTACAATCACAATTGCAGATGATCTATTGGATGAAAACGATGAAACTATAATTATTGATATGGGTGCACCTATCAATGCTTCTCAAGGTG
>JAGRAZ010000131.1 GCA_020434345.1 Bdellovibrionales bacterium | reverse complement strand
CGCCAATTTTTTTTTTTTTATTTATGACAACTATGGTGGTGTTTTATCTGGTATTGTTTCATTTTTTGCTTGGATATTTATTTGGGGGGTCTATTTAATTCTAATTGAAATAAATTTTTTTAGTCAAAATCCTGGTACTGAAATCGAAAAAAATAATTTAGAGGATACCTCCCGAGAGGTATGAAGAAATTACTAATTAATTCCGGGGGGCAGTACCAGAACCGTAATTTGTTGCGGGATGAGTGGCGTGCGGGTAGAAAATCCGGGGCCATGTAACTGGACCATGATTTATTGAGTCAAAATGTAAGCATTGGCATCTTAATTCCGGGGACGTATGACGTCAAATTCCGGGGCCATGTAACTGGACCATGATTTTGTGCGTTACAAATTCCGGGGCTAACTGACCTTAATTCCGGGGCCATGTAACTGGACCATGATTTATTGAGTCAAAATCTAGAAATCTAGAAATCCGGGGCCATGTAACTGGACCATATTTCCGGGGACAGTCGACTGAATTGTAATTGAGTGCGTCATGTTGAGTCCCGAATTCCGATGTCGTTTTTACTATATTTCCGGGGACAGTCGACTGAATTGTAATTGAGTGCGTCATGTTGAGTCCCGAATTCCGATGTCGTTTTTACTA
>JAGRAZ010000130.1 GCA_020434345.1 Bdellovibrionales bacterium | reverse complement strand
TTGCTTATCTATCCGGACATGCAGTTTTTTCTGAGTATTTGTATATTCCATTCATTAAAAATAGTGGCGAAGTGTCTATATTTTGCGCAGCAATTGTGGGCTCGGGATTGGGGTTTCTTTGGTTTAATACCTATCCGGCAGAGATGTTTATGGGTGATGTCGGGGCTTTGTCATTAGGAGCAGCGCTTGGAATTGTGGCAATTATTACACGTCAGGAACTGGTGTTTTTTATTATGTGTGGCGTGTTTGTAATGGAAACCGTTTCCGTGATACTACAAGTTGGCTCTTACAAACTTCGTAAGAAAAGAATTTTTAAAATGGCACCTATTCACCACCATTTTGAGCTGAAAGGCTGGCCTGAGGCAAAAGTGGTGGTGAGATTTTGGATTTTGGCATTAATTATGGTTTTAGTTGGTTTAGCGACATTAAAAATTAGATAAATGAAAGCAACAGCAATACAAGCGAACAAAAAATCAGTCACCGGAGTTTTTTCCGTTGGTTATGATTTTTGGCTGTTATTTTCCTTGGGGTGTTTAATCTCGCTCGGAATAATCATGGTGGCATCCTCGTCATTTGCTATTGCTGAAAATTCCAATGGAGATGCTTTTTATTATTTGAAGAGACACATCGTATTTATTGGACT
>JAGRAZ010000012.1 GCA_020434345.1 Bdellovibrionales bacterium | reverse complement strand
TCAGTATGCCGTCAACCAAATCACCAACTTTACAGACACCGGTGGCAACCCAATCAATCTACCTGCAGGTTCAATGGTTCTTTCAGATTATAGAACAAGCATTCAGAGCACAAACCTGTTTGGTAGCATGGGGCATACATCAGCATTGAATGCACCCGTGTTAAATGGTGGAAGCAAAGGAAATCCATTGATTTGGGCTGCACAACAGTTTGGTGCACCTACACTTGCAAATTCTTTTGCGTTTTACAATGGACCTACCGATGATGATATGAATAGCTTGCCTACAGCACTTGCTGCTTTTCATCCTGAGTTTCATGGTTCAACTGCTTCACTGACCAACAAGTTTAAACAGTTGGATTTAACGACAGCACAAAACAATGCTTTGACAGAAGATCAACGTAACCAGCTGTATACGCTGATTCAAAATAAATTCAGCAAAGACGTTGCACGTGCAATTCGAGAATCAGAAAATCAAGATGTGCTTAAAGGCTCCAATGAAAAAGCCCTTGCCGCACTCAAAGTAGATTACTCACAGGTACTCGATCCGGCGATGGATGGCACGGGTACGCTTACATCCCTTAGAGCTGGTTTGGGCACGCGTCCACAAAAGATGGGCGGCATTGATGTCGTCAATGCGTTTTATTCTTTTGCACGTGGCTTTGAAAACAGCGTGACGAATAACTATGGTTTGGTAAACATTGATGGTGGTGATTGGCATGGTAACAATGAACGCCAAGGTGAGAATGCCAACGCGATTCAAATTCAGACCATGACATATTTGGCACAATCCATTCGAAACATACTGGATTCTTCCGGTACATTTATCAACCCTAATACAGGCAACACAGCACAGACTCGCGTACTTGTTTGTAGTGAATTTTGGAGAACGCCAACCATCAACGGAACTGATAACGGCGATGGCGGATCCAATGGTCTTGTTGCACTGGCTTCTGATCCAAGTCTAATGAACGGCCTTAAGGTTGGTTCATTTGGTGGTCAAGATGCATCTACGGGTCAACGTCAGATGGTCGATAACAGCGGGGACACAACGTCTTCTACAGCGACCTTCCGCCGAGAATCGCTCGTACAACACGTAGCGGACTTTCTAGGTCTGGACAAAGATGAGGCTGAATTGACGATTGATTCAGGCTACCAGGACGTAAAAAACAAGCTTGGATAACACTTTATTGTTGTCCTTGGGTTTGTTTGCACCTGTGGTATAGTGAATTCAAATCTAATAGGTTGGAAACTGGATCTTTTTCATTCTGTCTTCGTTCTCGCTGCTTTTGAAATGCTCACATACAAAAGTATGATCCGCTTTCAAAAGACGCTGCGGCCTTGCCAGAATAAAAAATCTCTCAGTTTGGTAAAATTAATATGTTCACATTGCTTACAAAAATATTATATAATCGACTACCCACATGAGAAACAAATATATCATTGTCATTTTGCTTGGATTTTTTTCCTTTATCACTGCGTGTGCGACGGTAGACCTCAACGGTTTAGATCCAGATGACTTTCAGGGACAGATTGATGATGGTGGGGGTGATGGCAACAACCTTTTTGCCGATGTAGATTGCGATAGCATAGATTCATCTTTTACGACACAGGTCAAACCTTTTTTTGATACAAATTGTGCCACTGGGGGGTGTCACTCGGGGTCAAGTGTGTCTGGTGTAGGTAATGTTCAACTTGATGCAACCAATACGTATTCACCCTCAACGATTGCTGAGGAAATTACATCAGGTCCGGGATATGATGCGTTTAACGTTCACCAAAGTTTAATTTTACTAGAACCTCTTGCAAGTGACGCTGGCGGAAATGCAGACGACCATGGTGGTGGAGAAATTTTTTCAAGTGCGGATGACTCTGATTTAGAAAAAATTTATTGCTGGTTAGAAGGTGGCCTTGAGAATGATGATGATAATGATCACAATTTTGGAGATGACATTCTAAGAATTATACAAGATGATTACAACTGTCTGATGTGTCATAATAATGTAAACAATAGAGTAGATTTTTCGGTAGGTCAAACACCTGCCCAAGCACACAATGAGATTACTACATTCTCTTCAATGGTAGGGGATGTTGTAGATGTGGGAACGCCTGCCAATAGTCTCTTATTACAAAATCCACAAGGTATGAATGGTCATCAAAATTACAATTTAAATGCTGCAGACCTTCAAGCGATTCAAGACTGGATTAGCGCTGGTGCACCGTTTGATTAAAGATTTTATCTAAACTGACTCAAATAATATCTAGAGTCAAAATTTGACCCAGTTTGTTTCCACACTACAGTCGCAAGATCACATTTGTCTGAACTATGTGAAAACACAAAATTGCTTTCTGAATCTATTATATTATTTGATAAGAGATGGCTTAAGTTAAGTGATGTACTCCACTGATCATTGGCAAGGTTTTTTGTACGGATCATGAAATCACCAAATACCGAAAAGAAAACTGATAAAGCGTTTCCAGTTTTCATTACTCCAATGGCTTTAATTTCTTGGTTTCCGGCCGGATAGTTATTGTAAACAGTGTCATTTGACCAAACATTATTTACATATGATGCTAATTTTACATCGAAATAGGGAGAACCAGATGTGTCAATGGTTGCATAGACAATATATACCTGACCTTCATCCCCTACTTCCAGTGCAAGATAACCTTGAACTGCGTCAATATAATCATAACTCCCCCCACCTAGATTTATAACAGAAGGGCTTGCAATGGTTTCGCTATTGTACCAAATACCATTTTTCTTCATCTTAATATGAAGCTCTCTATAATTTGAATTTGGAAGCGTTTCTGTCCAGGCTACAATACTGTCATCTAGCTGATTTAAACCAACCTGAAAGTAATCATCAATTTCATTTACACTTCCAGTAACATTATTTATACAATTAACTGCAAATTGCGGTTTTACCCACCCATTTGAAGTTTTTTCTGCAAAAAATATTCTTTCCTTGTTTTCAATATTATAGTTCGAATCTATTTTCTTTCCGGTAAATGCAATTAAGATATCTCCATCCTGATTCATGTCAAATCTTTCATATTGAACTGTAATATCATTCGGTGATAAAGTATCTTCAATATTTACCGGTACGTTAATAACTTGAAAATTATTTATATCGGCTTTAAACAAAAAAAACATTTGAGGATAATCTGGATCATTTGTAAACCTTTCCCATATAATTGAACCATCACCCTTTTCATTCACAAGCAAATAGATATTGACATAATCACTATCAATTGGAGATTGAGATAAAGGAGGGGAAATCACTTGTTCAGATTGCCAATTTCTATTTTTGTAAAATTGAACTTTAACATGTTCCCAATCTTGAGTAATCCAGGCCTTCATTTTGTAACCGTTTTCAAAAGCCTTCTCTTCAATGTAATAACCTGTATTGTTATAGTTGGGGTTAGAATCAAATATGCTACTTGGTTTATGCCAAACAAAGTCTTTATACTCACTAACAAAAAATCCGTTTGAAGAATACCCAACGTTTTGACTCATAACGAGATTTATATCTTTATCATTTAAAACACTTATTTCTTTAAATTCACCACCAAAAACAAGTGAATTGTTTGGATCAGGAAAAACAAAATTTAATTCTTCAGAAGTATTTGGAGATGAGGGATGGACCCATGTTTGTGTATTTTGATTGAAATAAGAAATAAACTGACCATTAGAAATTGAATCTCCAAACGCTTTTCGATATCCCAAAACCAGATCTCCATATAGATTCGATGCAGACCACGGGTGAAAATTCTCGTTTGACGTAACAGGAATATATGTTCCGGTAAAACTACTACTTAAAAACGTATCATTCTCATCCGCTGGGTGGTGCCACTGTGGCGTGTGGCATGATAAATACAAATTATTTATGTCATGGCTTCCCATTAACCCTTCTGCTTCTATAAACTTACAACACTGACCATTAGGATGTTTTTCAATTTGCACTACATAAGGATCATCCTCCTCATAAAACTTTTCAAACGTAAACTCATTTGATTGCGGCTTGATGGTAACCACCTGATCAATTTTGGTCTCTCGTAAAACAACTTCTCCCTCTGCACCATCCACAGATCCTGAAATGGTAAATCCTTTGCCAAATTGAATTCCTACTGCATACGAAGTATCTTCTTCTTCAAGTGCTTTTTCTGAATTTCCCAAAAACGCATTTTTTTGAAACGAAAGGATTGCACCTCGTAGACTATCGTTAACATGGTGATTTTGTGCTTGTCCTTCAAACCGTAAAATGGCTGAACGCTTTCCTGTAATTTCAATTTTTAATGTAAGTCCAGATGGTATTTGACCTGAAGCAAATGTATAGTGTGTACCTGGTACAAGAACATCTCCGGGCAAAAGATCCTGATGCCACGTCCATTTGTTTAACTCTAAACTTTCTGCTTTCAGTCGGCCCTGATTTTCTGGATAAATTTCTTCAAAAACAATCTCAGGTAGCTGCGTCTGTAAATCAATACTTCTTCTCTCTTTTGAACACGCAATCAATTGAGTGAAAACCAATCCCATCAGAATCACTTTGCATTTTTTCATAGAACCACCTTATAACGCATATTGTTATTTAAAAACAACCCTCAATCTATGGTTGACCATTTTTCAAACACTTTGTCTAAAAAATACATATATTTAGATAGACAAAATGGCACCCTAGAGTCGGGTAAGTATTTGTTTATACTTACTATTATTAAGAATTGCCGTTGCATCAGAATGTATCAATGCAATCAGAATGCCAACAGCTTCTAGGCTTGATTAAACAGCGTTTTCTTTGATAACAATTTGTTCTATCTCTATCGTCTTAGAAGTTTTTGGATCAATCTTACAAAGTAGGCCATAAAGCCGAACATCTCCCTTGGCCACCTCAAATCCTTTTTTCTCACCAAACATGATCCGATGCATGGCCATATCCTTACGCACACCAATCACCGAATCATACGGACCAGTCATTCCTACATCTGTTATGTAGGCCGTTCCATGTTGTAAAATTTCAGCATCTGCTGTCGGCACATGCGTATGCGTACCAAACACAACCGAAGCTTTTCCATCCCAACAAAAACCCATCACCCGCATCTCACTTGAAGCCTCTGCATGCATATCCACAATACAAATATCAGATACACCTTTGATAAAACGTATCTTTTCATCCAACCGATCAAAGGCAGAAAAATCATGCGGCATCAAAACCGTACCCATAAAATTCACAACCGCATACCTCACATTATTTTTTTGAATGACTGTAAAGCCAGATCCGGGTGTTTTTTCTTTCATGTTCCATGGACGAATGACACGCTTATCTTCTTCAAGAAGTGTAAGAATCTCTCTGTTGTCCATCAAATGATTGCCATTGGTAAGCACATCTACCCCAGCATCAAATAGCTCGTTTGCACACTTGATGTTAAGTCCTTTGCCACCTGCAACGTTTTCTCCATTGGCAACCACAAAATCAATTTGGTAATCGCTGATCAATTTGGGAAGACGCTCTTTGACGATTTTGCGTCCGGGTCTTCCAAAAATATCACCCAAACATAATACTGTTACATGTGCATTCATTGTCACGATTACCTACACCGAATTATTCTTTTCTCTGTCACGATCCAATCCATTCTTTGATCATGCATTTCTTCTGAAAGCTTTGTCTGCAACTGAAACTCAAAACATAATCCAACAGCAACACCCGTGCTGTGTTGTAAAAACCGATCATAATGACCTCCGCCCTGACCCAATCGCGTGCCCCAAAGGTCTAGGCCTACAGCTGGGACAAAAAAAATGTCAATCAACTGTCGATCTGAAACAAACCGAGGTTCAAAAATATTTTTCTTTCCCTTTTGCAATTGAGACAAATCATCCACTGCACCAAACTTCATATCAGTACCGAGTACTTTTGGATAAAAGCACACCTTTCGTACTCGTTTTGCATGATGAAAAATATCATTGGTTTGCACCTCATGGGAAAGTGCATGATACAGACCAATGCTTGAAGCATTTTGATAAATTTCGAAATTAAACACTTGTTGGGAAATGGCTTGAGATTTTTTTTCTATACTATGAGAAAATTGAGATTTACGAAGAAATTGTAAGTGCTGACGCGCTTGCGCTTTTGTATCTCTCATGCAGAGACGTTTTCTAAAGCCTCACGCTGTGAATCGAATTGCTTGATTTTTTCATCTACAACTTCTGAAATAAAATCAAGCCGCTCTTTGATTTTTTCTTTGCGAATGTTTTCTGCCTCTAAAAGTCGCAAATAATCACCTGCAATATTCATCGCAGCCAATATTGCTACAGTTTCAGTGGAAAAATTTTTGGATTTTCCAATGAGTTCTTTCATACGACTGTTTACAAGCTCTGCCGTATTCATGGTGAACTTCTCATCATACTGACTTTTAACCTGAAAGCTTTTGCCTAGAATTTTGACTTCAACACCCATACACCTATGGTTTAATCATCATTCAAGGTTTTATGTCAAGTACCGAAAGCTTTTGATCCACTTTAGATTGGACTTTTTAGCGCTGTTTTCGACGATCAATCGTAGGATAGGCCATTCTAGAGATGGATATATTTAAAAACTGCAGCTGACTCAAAAGGGATAAAAATGCAGCTGTACCCTCTATGGACAATTTTTTGTCACTTCGAAGTTCTTGTAAATATTCGAGTTTAATCTCTTCATTGACCGAATGAATCTGTTTTTGATTTCGCAATATGCTTTTTAGACTTTCTGGGTCTTCAAGGATGAGGTTTTCTACCATGCGATCAAAGTTTTCAATGAGCATTTTTTGACACGCAACCACATGCTCCCAAGCGTTGGGATAAAATTCAAATGCCCTTTCTTTTTTCTGCGCAGCAATTTCCATGATGTTTCTGTTGATAAAACTCGCCATGTTTTTAAAAGCATGTGAAATCTGAAACCAATGGGTTTCCTTTTGTGATTCAGCATAACTAAGCTCTTCTAAATTCATTTTAGAAAGATAAAAATTGATCTGTCTTGCTTTTTGCTCCACTTGGTCGTACTGCTCATCAATTTTAATCATTGCATCACGATTTTTCTCTGTGAACGATTCACAAACAAGATTCATCATTTCTTTTGTAGAGGCTGCCATGTCCATAATGTACACCCGCACAACTTCAAAATTGATATTAGGCAGATTTGCAAAGTAACGATGAAACAACGTAGGTTCTTTTGTGATCCAAGGCTTGATCGTAAATTCAACCCGCTTTTCAAATGGCCAGTACAAAAGAAATAATAGAACCTGTACGAAAAAGTATTCTAGTACCAAAAGTTCTGATGGAGACAGTGTGATAAGAAAAGATGCCTGACTCAAAAGCGGAATCCATGAAATGGACAAGCCCGTGATCACCAAACGCAAAAAAGAAAGCACCCCTAAAACAGCAATCCCTCGTTGATCAACACCATGATATGCCAAAATTGGTCCTATGGGCGCACCAACAAAACCACCCATCATCATGGCAAGCGCTGACTCATAGTTAATAATGTTTAAATGCAGCAAAGAAAGTGTGATCACAGAAGACAAAAAACTACTTTGTGTAAAAATAGCTAGCAAAAATGATCCAATAAATGCGACCAACAAATGTTGATTCAGGAAGAACCACACTTCTTCCACAACAGGATCTTGCGCAAGAAATTGGTGCGTGTAATTCATCCATGCAAAGCCTAGCAAAAATACGCCCGCGTAAAATAATCTTTGCCCATGCTGACGATACAGGTCTGATCGAAAGATAAACAAGGCAAGCAAACCAAAAATCAAAATCACCGTACCCGCCAGTAGCCACTCAAAGTGCAAAAGAACCACAATGATGCTCAAATAAACAGATGTAGCAATGCCACACCCTAATACAAAGCCAACACTTTTTTTGAATGAGCTTTCTTTAAGATACAAAAGGCCTAGACTATAGGCTTGCGTTAATTGCAACCGTCCAAACAAAAGCGTAGAAAGTATGCCCGTCACAACTGTTAAAGGATAAAAATCTTTTACATTCTTCATCATTCGAATTAACAATGCTGAAAATACACGTGAAGAAACCTTGGTAAATCCTACAAAACCATAATACATTCCCAAAAGACCCAAAATGTATGTGCTATAAATAAATTTAGATTCCATAAAATGACCGTAAAAAAGGTTCGACTTGGAACTCAACCAAATCAGTTTCTTTTTCTCCAACACCCACAAAATAGATCGGCACTTTTAATTCAAGCGCACTTGATATCACTGCTCCACCCTTTGATGATCCGTCCAGTTTTGTCATAATAAGTCCATCAATTTCGATTTCATCTTTAAAATGCTTAGACTGCATCAATGCATTTTGCCCATTGGTCCCGTCCAATACAAGTAATGTTTGAATTGTAATATTTAGATCTTTTAAAAGCACTCTTTTAATTTTTGAAAGTTGCTCCATCAAAGGGGTTTGTGTGTGAAGTCGCCCCGCAGTATCAGCAATCAATACGGCATCTTGAGATTTGGCCTTTTGCCACCCCTCATAAATAACCGAAGCCGGATCCGATTTGTAGTCTGAAAAAACACAGGGCAGATCTAGTCTTTGGGCCCAAGTTTGTAATTGATCAATGGCGCCCGCACGAAATGTATCGCCTGCTGCCAAGACGACATTGTGTGATTGATTTTTGAGATAAAAACCAAGGCGTGCGGCCGTCGTTGTTTTTCCTGATCCGTTGATGCCCACAAGAAGAATAACTGAAGGTGTTTGAACCGACCAAGGTTTATTGCACACTGAAGAAAGTCGCTTAGACGTCTCTTGGTACAGTTTTTCAAGTACTGTTTTTTGATCCAACCGATCCAATGCGCCAACATGCGAAAGTAAGTCTTGAATTACACCAGATGAAAGATCAGATTGATACAAAAGTGCTTCGAGCTCATCTCTTGTCCACACATTTTCAGGTGTTGTTCCATAAAAAAAAGAACGAATTTTTGATGACCAGTTCATGACAAATATACGTCATGCCTATTATGCGTAAAAGACCAAAAAAGCTACCCCATAATTGCAATCTATCGGTCCTTGGTGTTACAATGACTTTGAAGTTTTCACCTTACGAAGGAATCGTATGAAAGAGGTCGTCTTAGAAATTGCAAAAGCCTTGGTGGATCAACCTGATCAAGTGCAAGTTGATGAAGCCCAAGGTGAACACACCTGTGTTCTCAAACTGCGTGTGGCCAAAGAAGACATTGGCAAAGTAATCGGAAAAAAAGGAGCCAACGCCAATGCCATACGAACCTTGCTCGATGCCTCTGGAGGCAAGAGCAATAAACGCTTTATCCTCGAAATTCTTGAATAGTCGCTTCTTGGGACGAATCTGCCTCAGAACACCCCGAAGAATAAATATAAATATTTGATTTTATTGCATTATTTATATTTACCGTGGGCATGCTCTTTGCTTTATATCTATAGATAGGGCCCATGAAACAACGACGAACATATTGGATTATCTTTCTTTGCCTCTTTGTAAGCGCATGTCTTCCAGAGGAGAAGGTCAAAATCTACCCTGTGACAGGTACCACCAACGTTCCTGTCAACGCGATTATAACCGTTTACATTCAGGCATCAGCCGGAATTACAAAAGACGACATCAAAGAAAAATATTTCCAAATGTCCACCTGCGCCGAAACAAATACAAAGAAACCATCGCCTGAAGAAAAACAAGATAAAAAAGAAGAAGACGAAAAAACAGTACAAGCACAAACTCCTGTAGAGTTTTACCATCAGGTCGTAGAGTTTGAAGAAGAAATGGCAAAAGAAAAAGATGCCAAAAAAGCAAAAGAAGAAAAACAAGAAAACAACCAAGGCGTTTTGGTGTACTTGATACCAAAAGCAATGGATGGCTCCGACACACCACTTGCACCTGGTACAAAATACTGCGTAACAACACAACCCTTTAAAAACAAAAACAAAGAAATCATACAACAAGCACAAACCTCATTTACTACAGAAACCGTTTCTGGATTTCATTTTGATGAGCAGGCCCCGATTGAAGACATTTCACAACGCGAACTATCATTATCCAATGATTATCTTGTTCTTGATTTTAAAGATCATGCAGTTAACCCTACCGAATTATTAAACCATATTGTTCTCTGTCAAGAGGTGGAAGAAGAACAAGATGCTTCAGGCGTCTGCAAAGGCTTTGGTACACAAAGCGAATTTGAGCTTTTTATGTTTGAAAACCTTGTGCGAGATAAAGACGAAAAGATCAATACAAGTAAAAATAATCTTTTTGCAATAAAACCTCGAGAAACCAACCCTGATGCAAGTGCTCTTCGTATCGTCCTTGATCCGTCTCTAGGAAAATCTAGCAACCCTGATCAAGACACGCTTGAACGCACCCTTGATGTTGTGGATAAACCTCAAGGTATTGCGTTGTTTTCTGCAATTACTGAAAAAGTAGAGGGCTATTTTGCAACGTTTCGCATAGGAGCCAAATCATTATGACCAAAAAGGGTATGACAAAAAGTAGTTTTTTACGTTATACTTTGAGGATGCACAAAGCGTTATTGATTGTATGCATATGTCTTCCATTTTCTGCTTTTGCCAGAATCCCTACGCCTAATCAGATTGCTACACAACAGCAAGCCAATGCGTTGGGTACATATACAAGTGGCGCTGGATCATGGGGGTATGGAGCGACAGATCCATACTTGGCAGGCCAAGGCTACGCACCGTCTCGCAGTTATATGCAATATGGACAAATGCAAAGGTCACAAAACATGCTTTCGATTGGCGTAAGCCTTTTGGACGTATTTACATCTAAAGGCTCTTTTGGTGACAAGGTGAAATTCCTCATGATGGATCAGCTTAAACGCCGTGTCAAAGATCCGCTTGAAGCAACGCTTTCAAGCGCCGCCCAAAACCTTACATTGCAGCAACTCTACCAACTCTCAAATCCATCTGGGCAAAATACATATGCACAGGCTGGCAACCCAGCTTACTCTCAGTGTGTTGGCTGCATCAATCAAAATCAAAATAGCTGGCAACCTACCTACCAAAATCCCCATTCCGTACAAAATGCATTTACACAGTTCACCAATGGGTCTAACAACAGCACTTCTCCCTCTAATGGCGGTGGATTGGGCGTTGTAACACCCGTACAATAATACACGCAAACACTTGAAATTTTTGCCTGTCCGCATAAGATGGGCCCCCATGAAACTTTTTATCAAAATTACATTCGGTCTTGCGGTTGCATTTATTTTACTTATTGTGGGATTGATTATTTTCTTTCCCAAAGAAAAAATTAAAAATTATGCGCTTGAAAAAATCCAAGCACAAACCGAACTTCCCATCAAAATTGGCGATGTGGGCTTAAGCGTTTTTCCAAGCTTTGCTTTTCACCTAAAATCATTTGAAATCGGTAGTGACAAACACATGATTCACGCCTCCGTTGACGACTTTCAAATCCAAACCAGCATTGAAACGCTTTGGGGTAAAGATATCAATATAACCAATATTTCAATCATAAAACCGATCATTAAAGTATACACATCCAAACTAGATGAAACAGAATCAAAGAGCACGGAAGATCAAGAACCAAAAACCGCTTCAACTGAATCCAAAGATTTTTCGATCAGTAAATTTCTACTGGAAGATGGTGAAATATGGATCTTTGATAAACAAGACGAGGAAGAATTTAAAATTATCAACCTTGACCAAAACATTCAAATTGAATTTACAGATGCGCAGAATGTCCATGTAAAGGGCAAAACATCCGCTTCTGAGATTTGGGCCAAAGAACTACATATGCCCGGCATCTCACTAGCGATTAATAAGGATATTACTTTTAATACAAAGACCTCTAGTATCAGTATTCAAAACTCTTCATTTGTCATTCAAGACTTGCCCATGTTTCTTCAAGGAAACATTTCACCAATGGATGATACGCACACACAAGTTGATATCGCCATTAAAACAGCCCCCACAGAATTATCAGATATTTTTAGTTTAGTTCCATCGCTCAAAGCAGATGATTGGAAAAAATCTGGGTTGTTTTCTGTTGATGGAAGCGTGCAAGGTGAATTTGATCACAATGATTTTTTGACTTCGTTTGAAAAATCAAAAACAAATATTAAAATCAATTTAGAAAAGGGCGCACTACAAAACAAAGCCTACCAAGTTAATTTTTCGCCTGTGGAAATGGAAGCAACAATTACACCACTAAGCGTAAAACTTCACAAGTTACACATCACTTCGGATCGATCTGTTTTCCGTGCGGATGCGATGGTGAGCGATTACCTTCACACGCCGCATATTCGATCCCACATCACAGCAAATGCAAATCTGGCTGATCTCCAAGCCTGGATTGATAAAAACGTGCTATCGAAACTTCAAGGAAGTGCAAATTTAGATGTCACCATTGATGGTACAACAGACATTGATAAACTTAATTTTACAGGCTCATTAACACTTGCGGATACATCTTTTACAGAGCCTTCACTTAAATATAATATCAGTGGGCTACATACAAAGGTAACACTTACAGAAAGCCAAACACTCCTTGAAAATACAAAACTTTCAATTGAGAAATCAGATTTTTCTATTCCTTCTGCCAAATGTTCCCCATGGAAAGACTTTTTAAACGATAAAAAACCTATCACATTTGATTTTTCAGGTTCTTCTAAGCTTATTCAATACGACGATGTTTTACCGGCATCCTCAGAAGAAGAAAGTGACCCAAATGCACCACTTGTAATGCCAGATATTTTTTACAGATTTGATGGCAAAGGCTCTTACGCAGTAGATAAAATTATTTATAACGACACTCCTTTTACCAATGTAAAAGCTGGGTTTACACTCAAAAACGGAAAAATGAACTTCAATCCACTTTCTGTAGGCACATTTGATGGTGTGTTCTCTGCCAAAGGATCTGTAGACTTTGGACCTAAAGACCATTTCCCTTTTGATATGGATGTAGCGCTAAACGACATCAGCGTTCAAAAGGCACTTGCTTTTACAACTTCAGTTGAACAACTTGTTCGTCTTAAGCAATCACTTTCTGCCAAAGTTAACCTTACAACCAAAGCAAAAGGAGATTTAACCAACACCTTGAATTTAGAAATCCCCAAACTTACAGCACTTGGCAATTTTGGCGTCAAAGATGCATCTTTAAAAAATCATCCTATTCAGGACAAATTATCTAGTTATTTATCAGCATCGGAATTTAAAGAATTCAATGTTAAAAAATGGACGCAGAACTTTGAAGTCAAAGATGGAAAAGTACATGTTAAAGACCTAAATCTAGCTGCAAAGGATTTTGTTTTCAAACTTGATGGGTACCAAGCGCTTGATGGATCTCAAAAGTATAACTTGGGGGCAACCTTGCCTGAGAGTTACAAAAATAAAATCATGGATAAAATTCCGTCCCAAGTGTCGAGCCTTTTTTTCAAAAGCAATCAAAGCAAGTTTACAATCCCCTTCTCTATTGGAGGATCATACGCTAGCCCTACACTTTCCTTAAATGAAGGAAACATCGAAGATCAAGCCAAAGAAAACGCAAAGGATAAAGTCAAACAAGACGTAAATGAAAAAAAATCTGAAGCAAAAAAAGAAGTTAAAGAAAAACTAAGTCCTAAAAAAGAAGAGGCAAAAGAAAAAGCCAAAGAAGAAGTTAAAGACGTAGGTAAAAAAATTAAAAAACTCTTTTAAGTATAACTTCTTGATTTTGGCTTTGCGCAATCGCAATGGCTTCATGATTTGCTGTATGAAATAAAATCATGCCGTCTACCATGGCTGGAAGCCCATGTAGTTTTTTTCCGTTTCGTATATCAACAACTTGGGTTTCATTTACTTCAATACTGATAAATGCTTTTGTAAGGGCTTCAAAAATAGAAATTCCGTTGGACACAATTTCCTCTGCTGACATCTCAAGCACTTGATTCAGGGGCTTGGCTTGCGCAAGGCTAAAATCTCCACTTTGCAAACGTCGAATGTTTTTTGCATACCCTCCGCATCCCAGTGATTGCCCAATATCATGCGCCAGCGAACGAATGTAGGTACCTTTTTCGCAATGAACAAGAAGTGAAACGATATTTTTTTCTATAGATTGCACTTGAATATTGAAAACAGTGATTGATCTAGGTTGAATCTCAACTTCAATTCCTTTTCTTGCATATTGATAAAGCTTTTGTCCTTTGATTTTTATAGCAGAATAAATGGGTGGTTTCTGTTTAATTTTTCCCACAAATTGCAAAACGCACTTTTCAATCATTTCTTTAGAAGGCGTTGTAGAAGTTATGTTTGTAAGCTCTCCCTCATCATCATACGTACTTGAGGTTGCACCCAACACCACATCCACTTCATACGTTTTATTTTGACCCATGAGATATTGACTAATCTTTGTGGCTTTACCCACGCAGCAAATCAAAAGCCCCGAAGCACTAGGATCTAACGTGCCAGCATGACCAATTTTTTTAAGATCCAGCTTTTTTCGTAAAATTGAAACAACCTTATGGGAAGTCACTCCATAGGGCTTATCAATGAGAATAATTTTATTTTTATCCATTAAGATTGATCTTTAACTTGATCAAGTAAATCAAAAATACGATCACCATGTTCTAATGCTTCATCATAAATAAAATGAACATGTGGTGTGTACTTTGTACGCATTTGTCGACCAATTTCTTTTTGGATGATCGGCATAATTTTGGCAAGATTTTGTCTTACTTCTTCTTTTTTAGATACATCTAACAAACGATAGTAGGCTTTTGCATGCTTAATATCAGGAGCAACTTCCATATGGGTAATTGTGATTCCTTCCACACCCCAATGATGAATTTTTTGCGTAAAAATTTCTGAAACAATTTTGCGAAGTTGATCCGCAATACGATCTGTTCTTTTAAAAGGTTGATTTCTTGAAATGGTCATCGCTCTACGACCCCTTCTTATTCAAGCTCAGCGGCTTCTTCTCTTTCTGCAAATGCTTCGATGAAATCGCCAACCTTAATATCGTTATAGTTTTTAATTCCGATACCACATTCAGTGCCTGATTTAACTTCTTTAGCATCATCTTTAAAACGCTTTAGCGAAGATAGATCACCAGTATACACAACAACGTCATCTCGAATCAATCGTACCTTCGCATCTCTTGTGATGCGTCCTTCTTGCACAAGGCATCCGGCAATGTTTCCAAGTTTAGAAATGCTATACACTTCTCGCACTTCAGCCATGCCCAATGTTTCTTCCACAATTTTTGGAGCAAGAAGTCCCACCATAGCATTTTTGATATCTTCCTGAAGCTCATAAATGATTCGATACAATCGAATTTCAATACCTTTTTGTTCAGCCAGTTTCTTTGCACCACTTTGAGGACGAATATTAAAACCAACAATCAATGCGCCAGAGGCGGAAGCCAAAAGAACATCATTTTCAGTGATGCCACCTACAGCTCCGTGAATAACTTTAACATTCACCTTTTTGGTCGACAATTTCACCATCGCGTCTTTTAATACTTCTATAGAACCGTCTGTATCTGCTTTGATGATCACATTAAGATCTTTAACTTCGCCTTCCTCAATTTTTTGATAAAGATCATCAAGAGAAACTTTACTTGAAGCTGCCAACTCTTTTTCACGTTCAATATTTTTTCGCATTTCGGCGATTTGCTTGGCTTTACGTTCGTTGGTTACAACACTAAATTCATCCCCTGCAGAAGCAATACCTGAAAGACCCGTTACCTCTACAGCTTGTGAGGGGCTCGCGTCTTTAAGTTGCGCACTTTTATCATCACGCATGTCTCGTACACGACCGAATTCTGAACCAGAAATAATAGTGTCACCGACTTTGAGTGTACCTTCTAGAACAAGAAGACTTGTAATAACGCCTCGTCCCTTATCTACACGAGATTCAATCACGACACCTTTAGCAGAGCGTTTAGGATTTGCCTTAAGCTCTAAAAGCTCAGATTGTAACCCGATGTGCTCTAAAAGCTCGTCGATACCTTTGCCCGTCTTTGCTGAAACAGGAACATAAATGGTATCTCCACCCCATTCTTCCGGCACCATTTCAAATTCGGTTAATTGTTTTTTGATTTTGTCGAGATCTGCACCCGGTTTGTCGATTTTATTTACAGCAACCAAAATTGGAACCCCTGCAGACTTGGCATGGTTGACCGCCTCTTTTGTCTGGGGCATCACACCATCATCTGCAGCAACAACTAAAATAACTATGTCGGTAACCTTTGCTCCACGAGCACGCATTGCTGTAAAAGATTCGTGGCCGGGCGTATCAATAAATGTAATTTTGTGACCTGTTGACGTTTGAACAGTGTAAGCACCAATTGCTTGCGTAATACCGCCTGCTTCTCCACCAGCAACATCAGACTTACGTATCGAATCCAATAGTGTTGTTTTACCATGGTCGACATGTCCCATTACCGTTACAATCGGTGGCCGTGTCATTTCATCACCAGGATTGATATTCTCTTCATTTTCAACCTGCACCAATAGATCATCTGGTGCAACCGTGATGTTTTCAACTTCAAATTCAAATTCAGATGCAACAAGTGTGGCGGTATCAACATCGAGGGTTTGGTTGATGGTTGCCATCATACCCATGCCAAGAAGTTTTTTAATCACTTCTGGTGCCTTAATGCTCATGTTTTTTGCCAGCTCTTGTACGCTGATCGTGTCACCAATTTTTAATACGCGTTTTGCTGCTTTAGGTGTTGTAATTTCTGTTTTTTTGGCTTTTGCTCCGGGGGCGGCTTTACGCTTTCTTCCACCCTTTGCACGATTCATATTCCGAACATCAATGATTTCCTTTTTGGTCAATGTTGGAACATCAGTTTGATAACTCTGAGTCTGCGCTTCTTGCCCTTCTGGAAACGACTTGATTTGCAACACAGGTTCTTTAACCTCTTTTTTTGCTACAACTTTAAGCTTTCTGTAGGCATCATCAAAATCATCTGCTTCTTTTGCTTTTTTTATAATTTTTTTGGACGCTTTTGCAGGCGTTATTTCTTCTTGAACTTGTACGTTTTCAAGTTCATTTGAAGCTACAGAAATTGATTCATCTTTTGCACTCGCTTCTTCTACAGCTTCCGATTGTGATTCAGCAGTTTGCGTAGTTGCACGACGACGAATGACCTTTTTGGTCACGCGCTCTTCTGTAACTACTTTGTCTTTTGAATCCACAACCATACTCATTTCCGTCCTATTCTGCTGTTGCCTCTGCCGGCGCTACTGTTTCCTGCGTTTCAGAGGAAGCCTCAGGCATAACAGTGGCATCTTCCATTTGGATATTTTGCGTTTTTGCAAACTCGATGAACTCTTTCGCCGCTTGTTGCAATTCCAAAATTTTCGCCTCATCTAGACCTGTAATCTTGGCAATGTTTTCCGCAGAATGCTCAATCAAACTCTCAGGAGACACAATGCCCTGATTGTATAGAAGGTCTGCCAAGTTTTCTCCCAGCCCTTCAATATTTGTAAGATTGTGCTTTCCAGTTTCTGCTGCTGCCTTCACTTTGCTTTCAGAGTGTATGTCGATTTTCCAGCCTGTTAATTTTGCTGCCAACCGAACGTTTTGGCCTTTTTTACCAATTGCCAATGACAGTTGATCATCAGCCACGATTAGTTCCATACTTTTGTTTCTCTCATCCAAAACAACTCTTGAAACTTCGGCTGGAGCAATTGCGTTGCATGCAAATCTTGCTGGATCTGTGTCAAAAGGAACAATATCAATTTTTTCTCCACGAAGTTCTTGTACAACAGCTTGAACACGAGAGCCCTTCATTCCAACACAAGCGCCTACAGGATCAACATCACTGTCCTTGGTTGAAACAGAAATTTTTGAACGTCCACCCGGTTCACGTGCTGCAGATTCAATACTTACAACACCTTCGTAAATCTCAGGCACTTCATTTTCAAACAACTTAATAAGCAATCCTTCGTGTGCACGCGATACAACAATCTGTGCTCCTCTTGGTGTACGATTGATTTCTTTTACAAAGCACTGAATACGATCTCCCGGACGAAAATGCTCACGAGGCACTTGCTCAGAATAAGGCAGAATTGCTTCTGTCCTGCCTAGATCAACAATTAAGTTTCTTCGCTCCAAACGGCGAATAATGCCCGCAATCAATTGTCCCACACGGTCTTTGTATTCATTAAAAATAATTTCGGTTTCAGCATCACGAATTTTTTGAATGATGACTTGTTTGGCTGTTTGCGCGGCAATACGGCCAAGTTTTTCTGCGTTCATCTTAAGACCAATCACATCACCCAATTCACACTCAGGGTCATGTTTTCGAGCTTCGGTAAAGCCGATCTCTAAATTTTCATCTTTAACTTCTTCTACAACGTTCAAAAATTCAAACAATTCAATTTCTTCATCTTCCTCGTTGTAGTGCGCTTCGATTTCTTTATCTTCTCCAAATATTTTTTTGCCCGCTGATAAAAAAGCTGATTGCACAGCTTCAATCACAATCTGTTTATCAATACCCTTATCTCGAGCAATTTGATCCATTTCTCGATTGAGGCCTTTAAACATTTCAATTTTTGGGTCTTGCTTTTTCTTTGCCATTTTTCACCAACTTATGAATATTCTTACACTTTTTCTCAAACAAAAAAGTGGGCAAACTGCCCACCTTCAAAAAATCCTTTGTACGCCTTTACAATGACGGGCGAACAATCCAAGTGTGAGCGTCTATATAGAAATATTATGCATAAAAAGCAAGTGAAAAAGTTGACATCCCCGTGGCATCAAATACGTTATAGGGCATTGAAAACAGGGGCTTTTTTTCCCTTGTTTCGATAAATATAAGTTAACAATAAACCTTTGAATTTGGGTTGGCAATTGTCGTCAAACCCCTATTCAATAGGACTGTAAGGAGAATAAGAATGAATCAGTTAAAAAAAATCGGTTTTTTATCGTTTGTACTGGCCTTGGGGCTTGGACTTGCAGCTTGTTCTAAAAACAAAGATGTAAGCTCTACAGCAGACCAAGCTTCTGATGCGGCTTCAGATTCGCAAAGCATGTCAGAAGAAAACCTCGATGATATGACGGTTGGAAAGCTTTCTTTAGAAGAAGCACAACAAGTTTTGAAAAATCTAACCACAATTTACTTTGGTTATGACCAATCTAGTATCAGCAAACAAGATCGCGCAGATCTTAAAAAAATTGCTGCCGCACTAAAAACAATCGATACCTTTGAACTTTCTATCGAAGGTCATTGTGATGAGCGTGGAAGCAATGAGTACAACTTAGCGCTTGGTGATCGTCGTGCCAATGCTGTGTATGACTATCTTCTAACCCTTGGCGTTAGCAACGGCCAACTACGAACAGTTAGCTACGGTGAAGAGCGCCCAGCAATGACTGGCGAAAATGAAAATGCATGGTCTAAAAACAGACGTGCAGAGTTGGTCAAGCGATAACCCTATACGCGTTTATTGTTAACAATGATGAAGTGGTTGAGGCAGATTTTTGTAGTTTTGGTTGGAATTCTTTTTCTAACCCATTGCAATTTTCCGCCTCCAACCACCTCCGATGATCAAGTACGACAAACTCCTACAAACAATCGCGTTTCAACTTCTGAAAAACTTGCAGACACCAATGCGACTGTTACAGCCCTCCAAGAACAAGTTGACCAACTAAAAGGGAAACTAGAAGTTGTAGGATATGAAATTGAACAACTTCGTGATCAAAATAAACAATTTGCACAAGATTTTGATGCACGTATTTCTGTTCTAGAATCTCAACCAAAAACAGCGAGCGATAGCCGTCCTTCAACTGCAGACATTGCTCGAAGTGTGAGTGCGCCCACAACTTCAGACGCACACAAAGACGATTTTGATATGATGATTGCCAATGCTATGGATGGCACAAATCTTTCTCAAACAATTAAAGACCTTAATGCATGGTTAGAAAAAAACCCTAAAGATTCAAAAAAACTACAAGCGCAACACGCACTTGCTACTGCTTACTTTGGCCAAAAAGATTATCCACGTGCAATTCAAAACTTTCAAACAGTCGTGGATGAAAGCCCCAAATCAGACGAAGCATGCGACTCTCGGTACCACCAAGGTCTTTCTTTTGTAAAACTAGGTGATACCAAAAATGCAAAATTGTTTTTTGAAGAAACTGTAGAGCTTTGCCCCAAACATGCTGCAAAGAAAAAAGCGCAAGACGAAATTAAGAAAATATAATCAACCAAACCGTTTTTACACATCTGACGCCCTCTTGCACCCCTTTATGACAAATGATAGGTAAGATTCGTGAAGATTCTTGGCATTGAAACAAGCTGTGATGAAACAGCGGTCGCCATCGTGGAGGATGGCACAAACCTTTTATCTTCAGTCCTTTATTCTCAAATCAAAGAGCATACGCCATACGGAGGTGTTGTTCCTGAAATTGCTTCACGTAGTCATGTGCAGAAACTCCTTCCAGTCTATGCTGAGGCATTATCTCAAGCGAAACTTAGCTCTAAGCAAATTGATGCAATAGCAGTCTCAGCCAAACCGGGTTTAATTGGTGCTCTCATGACAGGAGTCACATTCGCCAAGTCCCTATCTTTTGCATTATCAAAACCCTTGATTGAGGTTCATCATATTTATGGTCACTTGATGGCTGCGTTTTTGGAAGACCCAAAACCACAATACCCTTTACTTGCCTTGATTGCATCAGGCGGACACACAACCATCGTACAAATGAACAGTCAACATGACATTATCGTATTGGGAAAGACGATCGACGATGCTGCAGGAGAAGCACTCGACAAAGCAGCAAAACTTTTGGGCTTAGGATTTCCCGGCGGACCTGCCATTGAAAAATGCGCCAAAGGAGGCGACTCTTTGTCGATTTCTTTTCCTTCTGCCATGAAAGACTCTATCGACATGAGCTTTAGTGGTCTTAAAAATGCACTTCGAACACATCTTTTATCTGCAGGTACGCTTGATGAAAAAAATAAAAAAAACATTGCAGCAAGTTTTCAAGAAACAATATTTTCAACTCTTTGCCATAAACTTACACTTGCCATGGAAAAAACATCAATACAAAATATACTTGTTTGTGGCGGTGTTGCTTCCAATGAACGGTTTCGACAGATGCTTGGTGAACTTCCTGCTCAACTTTTTTTAACGCCCAAATCTTTTTGCACAGACAACGCTGCAATGATCGCAGCTGCAGGTTTTTACACCTATCAAAAAAATGGCGAAGCTTCACTTGATTTGGTTCCAACTTCCCATGGATCGATTTTTATATGATTCATCCTAAACACGTACTTCAAACTCTTCAAATTCGTGCAAGAAAAAAATGGGGTCAAAATTTTTTGGTGCATGAAAACAACGTCAAAAGTATTTTTGAGTTTGCCCATCCCAGTCCAAAAACAAACATCTTAGAAATCGGCCCGGGTCTTGGGGCTATGACCCAAGTGCTTTGCGCGCATGCCAAAAAATACATAGGTGTTGAGTATGATCCGATATTATTTGGGTACCTTCAAGAAACATATAAAAATTCAAATACATTGTTTATTCATCAAGACATTTTAGAAACAAAACTTGAAGATATATTTCCGGGTGAAAAGTTTGAAGTGGTTGCCAACCTTCCCTACCATATTACAACACCCATATTGGATCACTTGCTTACACAAAGATCGCGCATACAAAACATGACTCTTCTATTACAAAAGGAAGTCGTGGATCGAATCATTGCAAAGGCGGGATCTAAAACTTATGGTCGTATGAGCGTATGGATTCAAAGCTTATGCAATGTCGAAAAAGGTCCTGTATTAAAACCCGGTTGTTTTTATCCTCAGCCTGATATTGATTCACAAGTCATTCGTTTAACACCTCTTGATGTACAAATTGATGAAAAATTTTTAGCGTTTATACGAATCTTATTTCAAAAAAGAAGAAAAACCTTAGGACGCATTCTTAAAGATCAAGATCTCTCTACAACAAACGTACAAGCAGATTATTTACAACTTCGTCCTGAGGATTTGTCCATTGATCAACTCAAAGAAATTTTTAAAAAAACGCTGTAGATATTATTTCCTTTGAACATGAAAGACCGATGCTTGGGCCATCGGCATGGTGACCAAGCTCTCAACATTCACATGTTCAGGTAAATTTGTAACAAAATAAATCATCGAGGCAATATCTTTGGCAGTCAGCGGCTTCATACCTTGGTATACATCCTTTGCTTTTTGCTCATCTCCAAGACGAACCATGCTAAATTCAGTTTCGACCAAACCGGGTTCAATACTTGTAACACCGATGCCATCCTCAAGAAGTTCCAAGCGTAGCGTTTGACTGAAAGCTTTAAGTGCAAATTTCGATGCACAATACCCACCACCACCGGGGTAGCCTTGTAGACCAGCGATCGAACCCACATTGATAATACGGCTTCCAGCATGCTTTGGCATTAAAGGCAATGTGCGCTTTGCAACCCAAAATGCGCCAAAAAAATTGGTTTGCATCATGCTTTGCCAATCTTGCATGGTTGCCAGTTTGACGGGATCTTTTCCAGCTGCAAAGCCTGCATTGTTAATCAATACATTGATAGAAGCGCCTTCTGAAACAAGTTGATCAAAAAAAGAGTCCACATCTTCTTGTCGGCTAACATCAATTTGATGAATCTCAACAGTGGCTTTGATTTTTGATGGAGGAATCTGATCAATCCATGCCTCTATTTTGTCGGTTCGTCGTGCAAGCAAGTACAAATGATGGTCATCTTGGACCAGCATTTCCCCAATTGCACGTCCAATACCAGCAGAAGCTCCCGTAATAATAATCGTTTTTGATGACATCGTAGAAAAATTACATGATCGACACGATACGATCAACTAATTAAGAAAATAGGAGGCAAGCCATTGCCTTGTCCATTTCCTTACCCTACACCCAATCCCTTATTTGCTTATCTATTTCAGAACTCACTCTTGCCAACATTTTTATATTCTACGAGCGAAAGTCACGCGCAGCCCGAAGGGCGAGCCATGGAGCGAGAGAATATAAAAATGTTGGAAATTGCTATTAACTTTCTTGAATATGCAAATAATGAATGCCTGATTCTACTTCCATGATCTTACGAATCAAAAGATTGACGTTTTTTTCGTCTTCGATGAATTTCTCGTTTTCTGAACTTACTACAATAATCGGGCATTGATGATAATGCTGAAAAAATGTTTGGTAAGCCTGCACAACATTATCAATATAGAGCCTTGGAATCATAAGTGCCAACTCTTCGTTTTTCTTAGAAATTCTTTTCATAAGCTGATCGGTTGTTTTTTGTAAGTAAATTACAACATCTGGCTGCGCAATGCTGCCATGAAGAAGTGAATACACTTTCTCATACAGCGCAAACTCAGCTGGCTCGAGTGTTAAAGAAGCAAACAGGCGATCTTTCTGAAAAAGATAATCGCAGATCACACCTGATGAAAAAAGGCTTCCTTGTGCGATGTCCTTTTGTTGTTGAAACCGGGTTAACAAAAAGTAGAGCTGTACTTGAAATGCATACTGGTCCATGTTTTGGTAAAAAGCAGGCAGAAACGGGTTATCTTTGTCAAAGATTGTAGATGCATTGAGCTTTTCGTTAAGCGCCTTTACAACCTCAGACTTCCCCGCCCCAATCGGACCCTCAACACAAATGTATTTGGCTATCACAATAGCCAGCCTATCATTAGTATATACGAGCGTAAACTTACATTTTACGGTTTTTTGTTTGTCCAATATTGCTGGTTTTTTGTTAGTCATATATAACGCTCACATGACTTCTAAAACAACCATTTCATCGATTCATGCACGCCAAATCATTGATTCTAGAGGCAATCCTACCATTGAAGCTGACGTTACCTTATCCAGCGGACATATGGGACGTGCAGCAGTTCCTTCGGGGGCATCCACAGGAAAAAAAGAAGCACTTGAACTTCGCGATGCGGACCCCAAAAAATTTCTAGGCAAATCCGTGTACCAAGCAATTTCTCATATTCATGATCACATTGCTCCAGCGCTAACAGGAAAAGATTCGCTTGATCAAAAAAACATCGATACAACAATGATTAAACTTGATGGCACAGACAACAAATCCAAGCTTGGCGCCAACGCCATGCTCGCTGTTTCAATGGCCAATATTCGCGCAGCTGCGCATGCACTAAACAAACCGTTGTATGAAATGTTTGGTCAAACATTTACCCTTCCAACACCCATGATGAATGTAATCAATGGTGGTGCGCATGCTGACAACAACTTGGACGTACAAGAATTTATGATTGTACCCCACGGTTTTGAAACTTTTTCACAAAGTCTTCAAGCGGGATGTGAGGTATTTCAACACCTAAAAAAAATTCTTACCAATAAAAACCTTTCCACCAATGTTGGGGACGAGGGTGGATTTGCCCCTGCCCTTCAAAACAATGAAGAGGCCATTAAACTTTTACTATTGGCCATTGAAAAAGCAGGCTACAAACCAGCATCCCAAATTTCAATCGCACTCGATGTCGCATCAAGTGAATTTTACAAAGATGGACGATACGTTTCTCAAAAAGGTACCGATTTAAATATGTCATCGGATGAAATGATCGATCACTATGAAAATCTAATAGAAAATTACCCAATTGTTTCTATTGAAGACGGTTTATCTGAAGACGACTGGGATGGCTGGAAAAAACTCACACAAAAACTTGGAAAAAAATGCCAATGGGTCGGCGATGATCTATTTGTTACCAACCCTACAATTCTATCTCAAGGTATTGAGCTTGGAGTTGCCAATGCAATTTTAATCAAGGTTAATCAAATTGGGACCATTACCGAAACACTGCAAACAATCGAAATGGCCAAAAAGGCAAAATACAACAATGTCATTTCACATCGTAGTGGAGAAACTGAAGATACGTTTATCGCTGATCTATCTGTGGGCACAAGTGCTGGACAAATTAAAACAGGTTCGCTGTCACGATCTGATCGCATTGCCAAATACAATCAACTTCTACGCATCGAAGAAGCCCTTGAACAACACGCAGTTTTTTCTACAGGACATCTTTTTTCAAATCACTAAACTCTAATTTCAGGTTTGATCTGAAGATGCTTTTTGTATTTTTTTCGAATATCTGGAAGATAGGTTTCAATCATTTCATCCACCTGGTCTTGTGCCATACCCGTTAATCGCCCCGGATCTGTTTTAACAAGCAACTTGGGTGGAACATTTTCAAAAGCTTTGTCTTCTCGAAGGCGAGAAAGCAAGTCATTTTTCAAGCCTTTTTCACGAATGTTTTTTACCACCTCAAACGCATGGGAACGAATGCTTTCGTGAAGCGCTTGTCGATCACCGCCCTCTTTTACAGCAGACATTAAAATTTCTTCGGTTTGCACAAAGGGAAGTTCAAGCTCTAGATGTTGTGCGATCACTGCCTCATGGACAGTAACATTGGCTGCAATGTTAATGGCTAAATCTAAGACGCCATCGATAATTAAAAATGCATGGGGAATGATAATACGTCGATTGGCACTATCATCCAACGTTCTTTCAAACCATTGGTTGCTCGAAGTTTCGCGTGCATTGTCCACAAGGTTCATGACATACCTTGAAAGAGACGTAATGCGCTCACTTCGCATTGGGTTTCGCTTATAAGGCATCGCACTTGAACCAATTTGATCGCTTTCAATGGGCTCTTCCATTTCATGAAGCGCCTGCAATAACCGAATGTCGTTGGCAAATTTTGAAGCTGATTCTGCAACAGACGCCAGCGCACTTAAAACGCGTGAGTCCACTTTCCTAGGGTACGTTTGTCCAGTGGCGATAAATGCTTTTTTAAAACCCATCTTCTTGGTTACTTTTTGATCTAGTTGTTTGACTTTCTTTTTATCCCCTTCAAAAAGTTTGATGAAACTGTCTTGTGTGCCTGTTGTACCTTTAACACCCAGAAAACAAATTTGATCCAGTTCAAATTCTAACTGGGAAAGATCCATAATAAAGTTTTGTAGCCACAAACAAACTCTTTTTCCAACAGTTGTAGGTTGTGCGGTTTGAAAATGTGTAAAAGAAAGCGTGGGAATGCTTTTTGTTTTTTGGGCAAGTGTGGCCAATCGATCAATTACAGTTGCAACTTTTCCTGAAACCAAATCAAGACCTTCTCTCATCATCATCAAATCAGCATTGTCAGTCACAAACGCACTGGTTGCACCTAAGTGGATGATGCCTGCAGCTTTAGGGCACAATTCACCATATGCATGAACATGGGCCATAACATCATGTCGAAACTTAGCCTCAAATTCACTGGCTTTTTCCCAATTGATTTTATCTTTAAATTTTTTAAGTTGATCAATTTGAACATTGGTGATGGGCAGCCCTAATTCTTGTTCTGCTTCTGCTAGTGCAATCCAAAGTTCCCGCCAAAGCGTTATTCTTTTTTCTTGCGAAAATATTTGTGCCATTTCTTTAGAAGCATAGCGCGCGATAATGACATCAATACCTGTATGGTTCATACTTATACTCTCTTTCCATTTTCAAAAGCACTTCTTATAAAAGATTCAATCTGTGCAGGTTCGATGGTCTCTTTTTCTTGTTTCCATCTGATTTTAACCTCTAAGACACCTTGTTCAATGCCCTTGGGTCCCACTGTAATACAAATAGGCACGCCAATTAAGTCCGCATCTTTGTATTTCACGCCCACACTGGTATCTCGATCATCCAAAAGCACATCGAATCCTTTTGATTGCAAGTTTTCATAAAGTTCATCGGCAACTTTTTGCTGTTTTTCATCTTTGTATTTCACAACAACAATTGCAACCTCAAATGGAGCAATTTGTGGCGGAAGCATCATGCCATACTCATCATGGTTTTGTTCGATGGCTGCTGCGAGCGTTCGTCCAATGCCAATACCGTAACATCCCATCATAAAGGGCTTTTGCTTACCTTGCGCATCCAAGAACATCGCATTCATATCTACGCTGTACTTTGTTCCGAGTTTAAAAATATGGCCCACTTCAATGCCACGATCAATTTGAAGTGCTTGGTCGCTTCCGACTTGTTTGTCCCCAGCATGAACCAGATGCATATGTGCTACATTTTTGATTTCAAAGTCTGTGCCCGCCTTTGCACCTACAAAATGAAACTCTTTTTCATTGGCGCCCATTGTGTAATGTCGACCAGGATGAACCAACGTATCAAAAACAACCGTAGAAATTTTTGGTATATGCTTTTGTAGATCAATCGCTCCCAAGGATCCAAAAGGAATGGAAGTGATTTCGGCTACTTCCTTTTCTGTTGCAGGTACAACTTTTTTTGCATTAAGAACGCCGGGCAAAACAATTTCATTAATTTGACGATCACCCGGAAGTACAAGAGCTACATATTTTTCATCAGCTTTATAAATTAATGTTTTAACCGTTTCCTTTGCATCAATTGAAAGTTGCGAACAAACATCATCAATGGTTTTTGCACCGGGCGTTGCAACTTTAGAAAGTTTTGTATATTTTTCACTTGGAAGTTGCGCGATAAACTCTTCACTTTGTGCCTTTTCAATGTTAGCGGCATAATCCCCTGCTTTGGTTGATACAACCGCATCTTCACCACTTGAGGCAAGAACCATAAACTCTTCAGAAGCACTGCCTCCAATGTTTCCAGAATCTGCCATAACACTTTTATAGGTTAGTCCACATCGTGCAAAAATGTTTTGATAGGCTTTTTTCATTGCTTGATAGGACTCATCTAACCCCTTTTCATCTGCATCAAAGCTATAGGCATCTTTCATGACAAATTCTCTTCCACGCATCAAACCAAACCTTGGTCTAATTTCGTCACGAAACTTAAGTTGAATTTGATAAAGATTGATCGGCAGTTCTTTGTAAGATTTGATGTTTGCACGTACAAGTTCTGTAATCACTTCTTCATGTGTGGGGCCTAGGCAAAAATCTCGCCCATGGCGGTCTTGAAATCGAAGAAGTTCTTTGCCATTGCCATCCCATCTTCCTGTCTCTTGCCAAAGCTCAGCTGGTTGCACATAAGGAAGAGATACTTCTAGCGCACCTGCTTTGTTCATTTCCTCTCGGACAATGGCTTCAACTTTACGCAAGGATTTAAGACCAAGCGGCAATATATCGTAAATGCCTGCTGCCAACTGACGGATCATACCGCCTTTGAGCATCAACCGATGGCTTGCAATTTCAACCCCAGCTGGGTCATCTTTTTGTGTTGGTAGTAGATATTGTGTACGTCTCATATTCTCAGTGTCTTCTTTTGGATCTTCGGTGCGTTTGTCACAAATTTATGATAGTTATTCTTTCTATGAAGCATTTGTATTTTTTCGGGATTTGGCTGCTTTTTGCCCAATCTTCCCTTGCTTCAATACCTCAAAGTGACGAAAAAATCGACTTAGATATTCAAAACAGCTGGCGCCTCTTTATTCAGACTGAAGTCCACTCCCAGGAGCATGGACTGGGCATTTTGTCATCGCTTTACGAGTATCAACTTGAAAACAAAATTGACGCTCTTCCCGCCATTTCATCACTCCTTTTAAGTAAAGTTGTTGCGCAAAAAGCCACTTCCAACATGAAAGATCACCCATACTGGCTCTATGCAACACGATTTGACCCCTATTCACCAAACCCTTATTATCAAATCTGCCAATACGGAAACAAAACACCCATTGTTGAACGCGCTGGTGACTGCATCAAAGGATTAAAAAAGGAATTTGCACTTAAAGAAGGCAGGATGTTTCAATACGCCTATTTTTCACATATTTTGTATTCCACCATACTTCTAACCATTGCAGTTATGGTTTTGTTTTTTCTGATCAAATACATGCCCTTTATCTTTCAATTTATATCTTCACGATTTGTCTGGTTAAGTCCTATGGCCTGCGGCGTTTTTCTTATTTTACTTTGGAGCGCACTCTCACTTTCATTTGGATGGGTTTTTGGCATCACATTCTTGGGTTGGGGATTATGGTATTTTATGGATCGATTCGAACGCTATGTCATGTTAATTCTTTTTGGATTAAGCGCACTCATACCCTACACATTTGAAGCGCCCGCAAGGTATTTTCAATTTCAAGAAGAAGTACAAAATAACATCCATGTATCAATGTCCGCAGATGATCTTCTCTATCAGTCCAATCGTGCATATCAAAGTGGCGATAGCTTTGAGCACTTTAACCAATCAATGTACCCAAGAACTTTTTATCGATCAGATAAGATTCAACTGTTTTTAACCTTACTTTTTGGTGTGCTTGTCATGTTTATTTTAGGACTTTTTAATCAAATTGGGGATTATTTTTTTATTTTTCAAAAAAGAGAAAATTATGCAAAACGAATGATCATTCGTGATCTTCAAAATTTTCCAAAGCTTTACTTCAACTACCTGAAAAAATTGCAGCGCCTAGATATCATTCGTCGAATTCTTTACTACACATTTCCTTCATTCTACTTTTTTGATCGTGAGCGACCTGTAACAGCCATAATTGTGAGTTTCACCTTGGCCTTTTTATTTTTTGGCTGGTTTCATGCAGTCCGTTTTTTTGAAATGTACCACTTCCTCTGGACGTACACTTGGGGCGGCTTATTATGTGTAGCTCTTATAATTTTTTGGGCCTTACCTAAAATTGATAAGAATCGGGAGTTATATGAAAAGAAGTCCTAGAGTAAACAATAACTTCATGAAATGGGTGCTGCGATCTGTTCCCTTTTTTTTGGTTACTTTCTTTGTATTTATAAATCTAATTGTTTTTACTTTGCAGCCACGTTCCTACTTTCTTCAATCCATGCATGGTTGGGATCCGTCACATGCCCAAAAACAAGTACGCCTCACATCTTTTCAATCGATTTATGGCATGAAATATATGTCTGAAATGATCAGTCAATTGCAGATCTATTACTCAGCCAAGGATGATTACCCTCGAAAACTCGAAGATTTACATATTCACCCCAAAAATAAAAATTGGATTTACAAACCCACTTTTAAAAACTATGATCTAATTTACAAAAGCGACACACAATGAGCATTGAACTTGAACTTGATCAGATAGACCTTTGTAAAAACCTTTTTGGTGAAAATGACAATCACCTTGCACTAATAGAAAAACACTTTGGCATTGAAATCTTTGCCCGAGGTACACACCTTCGAATTGAAGGTGACCAAAAAATTGGGCTTCAGGCAAGGTCGTTTCTTTTGCAGTTGTACGAGATACTCAAAAAGGGCATCACCATCAAAACAAAGGATATTCAAGCTGCACTTCGTATCCTTGAAGAAAACCCAAACGTAGATTTAAAGGAGTTTTTTCTTTCTCCTGTTCCTATCTCAAATAAAAATCTCCACATCACGCCCAAAACACACTTGCAAAAGAAGTATGTCGAACTCATCAATGAAAAAGACATTGTATTTGGATATGGTCCCGCTGGAACAGGCAAAACCTACCTTGCGATGGCCATGGCGATTGCGCATTTCATGGAAAGAAGAGTAAAGCGCATTATTCTTACACGCCCCGCGGTTGAGGCTGGTGAAAAACTGGGGTTTTTACCGGGTGACTTAACGGAAAAAGTGAACCCCTATCTTCGCCCACTTTATGATGCGCTTTATGACATGATGGATGTTGAAAAGGCACATCGACTCATTGAAACTGAAACCATAGAAGTTGCACCTCTGGCTTTTATGAGAGGTCGTACATTAAGTGACGCTTTTATCATTTTAGATGAAGCTCAAAATACGACGCAGGAACAAATGAAAATGTTTCTTACACGATTAGGTGATCGATCGAAAATGGTTGTCAATGGAGACATTACCCAGATTGACCTTCCACGACATCAACAGTCTGGATTAAGAGAAGCCTTGCACATCTTAAGAAATGTTAAGGACGTTGGTTTTGTACAATTTACACAAAATGATGTGGTCAGACACCACTTGGTTCAAAAAGTCATTGATGCATACGAGAAAGCCACTCCATGAATCGTGTGGTTGTATCTGATATCAACCATACAAAAACCAAGCGTGCTTCTCGAATCAAAAAAGTGCTTTTGCGCAGCATGAAAGAGCTTAAACTCTCACAAAAAGAAGTTCACCTAACGCTTATTAATGATGCACAAATGAGGAAGCTTAACTTTCAATTTCGAAAAAAAAACAAAACAACAGATGTATTGTCATTTGATCAAGATGAGTTTTTCGGCACGTATCATTTTTTAGGAGATATCTTGATCAGCCTGCCACAAGCAACAAAACAGGCTAAATTACAAAATCACCCTATAAAATTTGAACTCGCGATGCTTTCAATCCATGGATTATTACATCTTTTAGGGTATGATCATGCTGTAAAACGTGATGAAAAAATCATGTTCGGAATTCAAAATGAACTACTTCAGAAAACAAAGTCTTTTTCGTGAAATTCTCCTTCTAGCAGTTGGAGTGTTCGCATTTATCGTTTCTTTTCCTATTGCATTTTCTAAATCTCCATTTTGGATAGAACAACTCACTCCATTCTGGATTTGCATTTACCTACTTCCACTACTGTTTCATCTACAGCGTTGCCCTCGTTTTTCCTTTCTCAAAGCGTGGAGTTTTTATTTTTTAGGATCTATGGGCATTCTTTATTGGATTGTAATTTCAATGAAAAATTATGGTGAGCTTTCAACTACCCTTTCTATTTCAGCTTTGATTGCAACATGTCTTTTTCGATCACTTTTTTCTGCGTTGGCTATATATCTCTGGACAAAGTTTTCTTCCCATACAAATCGATGGATGTTGGGGGTTTTACTACTAACACTGCAAGATTATCTGCTGCACTTTTTTCCTTTTGGCGGGTTTCCTTGGATCAGTCCGGGTTATGCACTAACTCCTGATTTCTATTGGATTCAAATCGCAGACGTCGTAGGTTTTCATGGCATTAATATAAGTATTTACATTGTGACTTTTTTATTGTTTGAGCTCAAAACAAATACCATCAAAAAGCCTTACGTAATTTCGCTTTTATCTTTTTTATTCGTTATTCACCTATACGGAATAGTTCGTCTGGCCACTTTACCAGCGGCTAAAAACCATCCACCATTACAGGTTGCTTGGATACAAGGAAACATTGGGCAAGCCATGAAATGGAACCCACAGGAAAAAAGAAATATTATACAAAAATACCAGCAACTCACACAAACACTTCAAACCCAACCTACAGATCTAATCATTTGGCCAGAGGCAGCAGTCCCAATTTCTTTTTCACAAAACAATAAAGTCATTATTGAAACAAAAATTCATAATATACATACACCCATTTTTTTTGGAGCACCTTCATATAAAAAAGTAGATCAAAAAAAGTACTACTATAATTCTGCTTTTTTGACAGACGAACAAGGAATGATCATTGACAGATACGATAAAATCCATCTAGTTCCTTTTGGAGAATTTTTGCCATCTTTTGGTTTTGATATTCTCAAAAAGCTACCCGCTGTTGCGGGTTCATTTCATCACGGCAATAACCCGAAACTTATGCAAATCAAGGATGAGTTTTTTGGAACTTCAATTTGCTATGAAGTTTTATATCCTCATATGTTTAAAAATCTCGTACGGGACGGAGCTACCTTTTTTGTTAACATTACAAATGATGCTTGGTTTGATCTCTCATCCGGCCCCTTTCAACATGCCCGATTTGCAATTTTAAGAGCCATTGAAACCAGAAAGCCCTTGGTAAGAGTTGCAAACACTGGCATTTCGGCACTTTATCATCCTACAGGAAAAGTAGAGCTTAAAAGTGAACTTTTCACAAATGATGTCAAAATTGCTTCAGTTATTCCCAACAAAATTAAAACAATCTATGTTACAACTAGGTTTCTTGCTGAAGCAATCATGATAATTTTATGCATTTTGATCATAAGTGCATGGAGAAAAAAAAGTAAGTATGAATCGTAAGGCTTTCATCGCAGTTTTTCTTGTATCTTTGATACTTGGATATGCTGTTTATTATTTTACACCTCTTTATTGGCATCTATCATATCAATGGGAAATTTTTACAGGAGACGATATATCAAAAGAAAGGGTAGAAACGTATCATCAAGCTTGGACAACTGAGCTCTTCGAGCGAAATTTAGATTCTTTTGTTAAAGTTCGTCAATGCACACTCTCTGGAAAACTTTGGTCCTGCTTTTTAATTGCTTCAGATTATAAAAGTTATAAGCAAATGCAGGATATGTATGAAAATGCCTATTTTACGATTTCTGGTTGGGTGGATCCTCAAGAGATTCGACAAGAAACTCAAGCCTATACAAAGCTCATTGAACACCGTCTTGAGCAGATTTCTTCGCTGACAGAAAAAATTGAAAAACTAGAAAGACAAATTGACCCCAAAAGACCGCTTATACAACCTCTTATTGAACAACGTGACCTGTACCAACAAGATCTCGATCTTCGCTCAAGACAGATTCAAATTTATGAAAAACTTCTTCCAACAATGGACCCAACCTCTGAACTCGCAGGTGTTTATGCAGAGCAAGCAAGCCAGTCCAAAAATCGCATCGAAGAAATTAAAAGAGAGCTTTCCGGTATTGATCAAAAAATCAATCGTGATGCCAAAGAGTGGATCGAGTTGGCTGAACTTATAGAAAAAAATGAGGAATGGACAACGGATGTACAAAATCTCCGTGTTCGCAAATTTGAATTTGAACAATCCCTTCAAAAGATTGATCATCATAAAGCCCCTCACCCACGGCAATACGCCTTTTATCCACGCACCCAAGACGCAAAGATGATTCATCAAGCCTCTCTCCTGTTTCCTTCTATTTTGGTCGTTTTCTTTCTTCTCTCTAATATGGTCTTGGGCGTTCAAAAACTGTTTACAAAGCGTCAAATTCGAACCAAAAAGCCTCGAAATGTCTTTCACGAGGACCTATAACTTGGGAGCCATTTGCCCCATTTTCACCTTAAAATGTCGCAATTTCATTGAGCCTTACAATAAATAATACAATAATATCAATTATTTATATTGTTTTCTTTTGGCATGTCCTTTGCTTAATCTATGGGTGTATTGGTGCAAAACCGTGTATTTGCACGCACTGCATTATTTGTGGTATAAGGAGTACCCTATGAACGTAACATCAAAAATTCTTAGCCTTCTAAGCATGGCACTATTTATCACAGCATGTGGTACGGATGGTTCAACACCTGATCCGCTTCCCAACCTGTCGTTGAATTACGATTTTCGCGTAATCTCAACCTCACCTCAGAACGGCTCAGCCAACGTTAACTCAAGCACCAACACTGCACAGATTTTCTTTTCTGAAGATGTGGATCCTGCAACGATCAATGCGACCAATATTTTGGTCAAAAAACAGGTCAATGGTTCAACAGTTAATATCACACCTACATTTCCAACAATCAACGGAACCATGGTCGATGTTCAGCTTGAACCTGGTAACCTTTCTGAAAACACGATTTATTATGTTATTTTTCTTCCAGGCATCACAAGCAATAACAACAATACGTTGTATGATGGCGACTACCCACAAGGCGTACAAATTTCATTCAATACTGGTGTTGGTTATGGAAACTCTGTATCAGGTCCACCATCTGTTATCAGCGTTGAGAAATACGCTAACTTTAATGGATGTTTCTCAGCGATGATTCGTTTTAATGAAGACGTATCGTTGTACTTCAATGATATTACAATCAATTCGACAGCCATTTTTGGTACCGGCGGCGGAACTGTAGATACAACCATTTATCCTTTCTACCAAAACAGACAAGATGTTTGGGTTGCAGAAGCAAACTGTTCGCTTCTAGGTGTTTGGGACTTTCTACAAGAAATTACTGTAACAGTTCATGATGCAATTGATCTTGAAGGAAATCATTTGCCATCACCGTATTCTAGAACTTTCTAAAAGAAATAGTATAAATCTTTACTAAAAGAGGAAGCGTTTTAAAACGACGCTTCCTTTTTTTATTGATGTGAGGGGGTTTTTTCTTCAGCCTCAATATACTTTTCAATGCCTTCAAAAACGGATTTTGCAATTTTATCTTGATAGCTACTTGAGGTAAGGCGTTTTTCTTCTGTTGGATTGGATATGAAAGATGTTTCCACCAGAATTGCTGGCATCTTGGCTCCCGTGAGTACATAAAATCGAGCACTTCGAACACCTAAATCCACAACACTTGAATACGAAGATGACAATTGTTTAATCATGTTTTTTTGAACCATGCGTGCAAGATCTGTAGATTGTGTTGTATGAAAATTTTTAATCATGGATGCTTTCATAATTTCCAAATAATAATCATCCGAACCTGATGGTACATGAAGGGTTGAGGGATCAAGCTCACCATTTTCTCTCATCGCAACCCTTAATGACTCTTGGTCATCAGCATTGTTTAAAAAATACGTTGATACTCCCTTTGCGCTCGCCCGAGGGCTTGCGTTTGCGTGAATGGATACAAACAAATCACCGTTTTTCGTATTTGCAAATCGTGTTCTTTCCAAAAGCTTGAGCGTTTTATCATTCTCTCGTGTCATAAAAATTGTGTATTGTGCATCTTTGGCCAAAAGACTTTTGAGTTTTTTTGAAATACTCAACACTACATCCTTTTCTTTGGCTCCCTTGACACCTCTTGCGCCCGGATCTGCACCTCCGTGACCCGGATCAATCACAATGCGATACTGTGATTTTTTACTCTGCTTTGGTTTTTCAAGCGTCTTTTGGGTTTTTGGAGGTGTTACTGCCGCAACTTTAGCAGGCGCTGGTGAATGAACAATTTCACCCTTGGCAGCAATCAAAACTCCTTTTTCATTTTTTGATACATTAAAGCTACTTTTTTCACCCAGTGATGTTAAATCCAATACAAGTCGTAATTTTTCAGGTGAGTTTTGTCCCATTCGCATATTCTGTATCCATTGATTGTTTTCAAGCTGGGGCAGTAAAAACCCATCGCTTGTTGTGGCTGGATACAGATCAATAAAAAATCGTGCAGCCATTTGGTTTTTTTCGTCAAAAGGAAGTGTGCTGTAATCCGTTTGAACTTCATCCGAAAGAAACAGCTGTAGTGAAAAACCTTCTTGATCTTGACTAATTGTTGCAGCTGTAAGCACCCTAGGACTTGCGAACCCTAAGTTTACAAAAAGCATCAAAAAACCTATTCCAAAGCAAAATCGCGTCATTGTGAAGGAAGCATTATAATACAATTTTTACAACGTTTCTATGATTGATCTACTTTTACGTAGGTAGTTGATTTTTCAGACGATATAAAATTTCAAGCGCTGATTTTGGAGATAGATCGTCCGGTTGAATCTTTTGAAGCTCACTTTCAATCCAGTGGTTTTCTGTTCTGGACTGTAAAGGTTTATCCTGCGTCTTCACCACTTGATGCTGTGAGCTCTCTAGGGTTGATAAAATACTTTTTGCTTGCTGTATGACTGTAGAGGGCAAGCCTGCAAGTTGGGCAACCTCAATCCCATAGCTTCTTTCGACACTACCTTCTTCCATGGTGCGCAAAAAAATAATCTCGTCTTTCCATTTTCGCACGTTCATTTTAAAGCTTTTCATTCTTTTATGATTTTTTGTAAGTTCAAGAAGTTCATGGTAGTGCGTGGCAAAAATAGTTTTGGCACAAATTCGATCATGAAGATAAGAAGCAACGGCCCAAGCAATTGAAACACCATCGTAGGTACTTGTTCCTCTGCCAATCTCATCTAAGAGCACCAAACTTTGTTTTGTCGCATGGGATAAAATATAAGCTGTTTCATTCATTTCAACCATGAAGGTTGATCTTCCTTTGGTCACTTCATCTTGCGCACCAATTCGCGTAAAAATCTGATCCACAGGTGACAGCTTCACGCTTTGCGCTGGAACAAAAGAGCCCATCTGCGCCATTACAACAATGAGTGCAGTTTGCCTCATGACTGTTGATTTTCCAGCCATATTTGGCCCCGTGAGTAAAATACTGTTTTGTTTTTCTTGATCAAGAAAAACATCGTTTGGTACAAACCCTGAAGGAAGACAGCTCTCTACAATAGGGTGCCTACCTTGTACAATATCTATTACATTTGTATCAACAAACATGGGTCTAACATACTGATGATCTAGGGCACATTTGGCCAAACTTTGTAAAACATCCATCTGTGACAAAATATTTGCATTGTGAAGCAGTTCTTTTGATTGATCCCCACATTGCTTAACCAATGATTGAAAAATGGATGTTTCTATTTCTCTAATTTTCTCTTTTGCTTGAAGAATTTCTTCTTCCTTTGCTTTAAGATCAGGCGTTATGTATCTTTCTGCATTGGCTAAAGTTTGCTTACGAATATATTCACTGGGAACTTTGTCCTTATGGGCATTGGTAATTTCTAGATAATAACCAAAAACCTTATTGTACCCAATTTTGAGAGAAGAGATACCTGTTCGTTTACGTTCTGATTCTTGCAAGCTTGCAATCCAAGTCTTACTCTCTTTTGATAGGTATCGGTAGTGATCCAACGTTTTATCAACACCTTGGGCAATGACACCTCCCTGTTCAAGAGTCGCGGAGGGATTTTCTTCAATCGTTGCAGAGAGTGCATGATGCAAGTTCGTAAGAGGTAAAAGTTGCAAAGAGAGCTTATTCCAATTTTTACATAGGTCAGACGTAAAAAGTATTTGAATCAAAGGAATTTGTTCTAATGTTTGTCGTATACTTACCAAATCTCTAACAAACGCCTTTCCTGATTGAATTCGACTCATTAACCTTTCAAGGTCACGCACTTCTTTTACAAGTTTAACAAAATCCTTTTGCATACTTGGATTTGAAATCAAATCATCAATCAAATCATATCTTTTGGTAATTTCACTTACATTACGAAGAGGTCTTTTGATCCATTGAAACAAAAGCCTTGCCCCAGGTCCTGTTTTTGTTTGATTAAGAAGAGAGAACAAATTTTCTGAAGTTTGAGAAAATAATTCAAGGTTTTTTTGTGTGACTTCATCAATCTGCAGATATTGCTCTGCTTTGAACTCACGAGGAGACAAAATATTATGCAAAGAAAACAAATTTATTTTTTCGATATACTCAAAAAGCATATACAGCGGAAAAAACACATCTTGCTGTTCTGATAATCCAAGTACACTTTCATGATTTAACCCATATTTTTTCAAGACGCTTGCTTTTGCTTGATCAAAAGAAACTGTATCTATCCTTTGAATTTCCTTATTCCAAACAAGATCAGTAGATTCTTTTGCAGCAAACGTAACAACTTCACTTGGAGAAACGGTTGAAAGAATTTGTTTTACATTTACCAAATTTAGACAGGACGCATATTCAACTGTTCCTGCATGAACATCAATCCAACAAACCGTGTACACATCCTTATTCTGATAAATAGAAGCAATATAATTAACCTGCTCTGAGCGAAGCCCCTCCTCGTCAGATCTGATTCCGGGGGTAATGATACGAACAATCTTTCGCTCTACAATCTTTTTACCCGGTTGGGGCTCTTCAACTTGCTCACAAACAGCAACTTTGAACCCTGCATCTAAAAGCTTTGTGATATAGGCGGTAGCGCTATGGTATGGAACGCCGCAAAGTGGGATCGGGTCTTTGGCATTTTTATCCCTCGAAGTAAGTGCGATATCTAATACAGGTGCTGCTATTTTCGCATCTTCAAAAAACATTTCATAGAAATCACCTAAACGAAAAAAAAGAATTGCTTCCGGACACTGCTTTTTGATTTCCATGTATTGGCGCATTAGGGGTGTAAGCGCTTTTTGATCGGCAAAACTTAGTTGATTCACTGAAGATTTGTATACGTATCCCAATATAAAAATTCAAGCGCTTTTTTAAAAGGCTTAATGAATGGTTGGATTTTTATCGCTTGAATAAGGTCCTTGTTCAGAAGATTGTTCCTCTTGATTTACAATCAGTGTAAATCTCTTACGATAACGATAGTATCTGTACCTTCTAATAAGCGTGCGAGGACTGATGCGATTTTTCTCGATAAAAAACCACAGAAACCCAAAAAATAGACCTCCAAGGTGAGCCCAGTGGTTAATACCTGTGGCTTTTGATGACATGAGTGCCGCAAGTTCAATTAAACCAAAAAGAAGAACAAAGTATTTGGCCCGTATAGGCAAAATAAAATACAAATAAATTGTTCGATTTGGGTAAAGCATACCAAACGCAAACAGCAATCCATAGATTGAACCTGACGCGCCAATGGTAGGCATTTTCATAAAAAGCGAAATAATTCCAGATCCAATACCTGTGAATAAATAATAACGAAGAAACTTTTTACTACCCCAAACTCTCTCAAGATCTGCACCAAACCACCAA
>JAGRAZ010000129.1 GCA_020434345.1 Bdellovibrionales bacterium | reverse complement strand
GCTGGAGGACGTCATGATCCGGTTGCCGGATCACCCGGTCAATCGCATTGAGGAACTTCTGCCGCATCTTTGGAAAAAAGCGGAGGATCGCAAGATGTAGTTCACCGGACGCTTACGTTATGGCAGCGCAGGAATCTATATTCCTGCTTCTCTATCGGGATTCAAAACCTTAATTTGTGAGGAAATTATCTATAATTAGCAGATTGAAGTTTTTAATATAGTGATTTAATTGTATTTTCAATTCATTCTTAATGTTTTTTAAAGGTGGAAGCTAACGGTTGGCGCCGGCGACGTAGCCAGCTTTTGCTGGCTATGGCCGCTGGCGCGGTGTTATGCCCATTCTTACTTATCCAGCCAACTTAAATAATTATCTGGATGTATTATTTCAAATTCAGCATCTGCATAAGTAGTTTGCCAACTTTTTGGCACTTTTGCCTGCTTTTTTGAAGCCCATTTAAATTCATAACCATATAATCTCCCGCCTCTTTCTTCTATCCAATCTATTTCTTGTTGATCATAGGTCCTCCAAAAATAATTGTTCACTATCATTCGAGTATATTTTTGGAATTTTATCCGTTCGCTTATTATATAGTTTTCCCATAACTGGCCTATGTCGTTTCTTAATCCTATTGGGTTCAAATTGGCGAT
>JAGRAZ010000128.1 GCA_020434345.1 Bdellovibrionales bacterium | reverse complement strand
TGAAGAGGGATGAACGAATTCATTTAATTGTCGAGTCCATGCGCAGAGCTTATCGTGACCGAAGCGTTCATTTGGGTGACCCTGATTTTTATGATGTTCCGGTGGAAATGCTGGTCAACCCTTATTATGCTGATGGGCTGAGAGCAACAATTCGCGAGGACAAAGCGTTGCCTAGCGATTATCTTCCGGGATTGGCAGAATTGCGAGAAGGCAATGATACCACTCATTTTTCAATTATTGATGCCGAAGGCAATCTGGTAGCTGTGACTCAAACAGTCAATACCGTTTTTGCTTCCAAGTTTGTTGCTGATGGAACCGGTGTTTTGCTCAACAATGAGATGGATGATTTTTCTGCTAAACCCGGTGAACCGAATGCTTATGGTTTGATTGGTGGCGAAGCTAATTCTATTCAACCCGGAAAAAGACCGTTATCCAGTATGACACCGACTTTTGTTATTGGTGAGGATGATGTGGCTGTCTTAGGAACTCCCGGTGGCAGCCGAATTATAACGATGGTATTGCTTGGTCTTTTGGATTATTTCGATGGGAATGGAGTGAGTTCATGGACTGCACTTCCCAGATACCATCATCAATATGTTCCTGATATTTTGTTTTATGAGCCCGGCGCGATTGATGCTGAAACACTTCCCGGTTTA
>JAGRAZ010000127.1 GCA_020434345.1 Bdellovibrionales bacterium | reverse complement strand
CTGATGGAATGCCAATATTTATTAGTAATTTTTTATCAAGTCCTTTTTTGAACAAAACAATCTTACTCAAATTGCTAGAAAGGTGATAAATAGCTGTTGTCAATTATCATCCCCCTTTTTCTTCGCTTTGCTTCAAAACCCTTGTAAAATAAGCATTTAAGCCACTTTCTAATTTCATTTAGGTGCAACAAAATGTACCAAAAAGCTTGGTTTGTTGTACCCAATGTTGTACCTTTGTGCTCTGTTGCACCGCATTGCACAACCCTGTAAATAGTTAGATATGGCATCAATCAAATTAATACTTCGTAATGATAAAGTAGGTAAAACAGGCGAAGCCCCTTTATACCTCCGACTTATCAAAGACCGCAAAACAAAATTCATTTCTTTAGGTGTTCGCTTACAGCCTAATGAATGGGACGAAGATAAACAAAGAGTTAAAAAGAACCATTCAAATTCTGCACGTATCAACGCACTACTTGCTCAAAAGGTAGCAGAAGCAGAAGGACAGGTTGCTGACCTGGAAAGGAAGAAATCACAGCCATCAGCCAAGAAATTAAAAGAAGCCATCAAAGGCAAGGCAGCAACAAACTTTTTTGAATACAGCTATGCAAGATGCGAGAAGCAGAAAACCACACTATCCCCTGCAACATACCGCAACTATGTAAAGTACCTCAATAAGTTTGAAACCTATATGGGTACAAAAGAAGTTTACTTTGAAGACATCAATGTAACCACACTAAAAGATTATGCGAACCACTGTTCGAAGAACCTGAACAATAACAACACAACCATTCACTATTCTTTGACCATCCTTTCCATAATGTTCAAGGAAGCACAGCGAGAAGAT
>JAGRAZ010000126.1 GCA_020434345.1 Bdellovibrionales bacterium | reverse complement strand
ACCAATATGCGTTTAATCAACAAAAAGCCTTGGTAGGACAGCTTGAAGGCATTGAGTGTGCGCCCGGCGAATTTTTTGACGAAGATGGAAACGATCTTTCTACTGTTCCCGGTGCTTGCGGCGTTTCTTTTGATACACCCCCTGACCCGTACCAACACATTTACATTGCAAACTTTGTATGGTCTCCCATTTATGGAAAATTCAGCATCTTTTCTAAAAAGATCTACCACTTCGATCTCTTTCTTACAGCGGGTGTTGGATACTATGACACTGAAAGAGATGGATACATCGGATTTAACGCTGGTTTGGGTGGAAAAATTTTCCTCAACGATTGGCTGGCATTCAGAGCTGATCTTCGCAACCTCACCATCAAAGAGGGTGCACCGTTTAACAATGTTGTGAACAACCGCGTTATCTCCGCAGGGTTTTCTGTCTTTCTACCCTTGAAAAACAAAAGGGAAAAATAACCATGCGCACATTGACGAAACAAACTTGCGCACTGTTGCTGTGCACGACATTTCTTACAATCTCGGGTTGCGCTTCTAAACAAAGTGAGCCAACCAAAATTCAAAATTACTCCGATGAACTACTCAGTCCAAATGTGGATCGACAACTTCAAAAGATGATTGAGAGAAGAAAAGGATTTTTAAGTGCCAATCCGATTTACACACAATTCATCGAACAACTAGAAGTTGGACGTATTCATCTTATTGATCGTCGACCAGAAGAAGCATACAAAGTATTTGATCAACTCATCAGCAACAAAAAATATGATGAGTTTCCAGAAGCACAATACCTAAAGTATTTTTTGGCTCTTTCACTGTATGACATGGGCGTTAAGTACGGTTCCCTACTATACTTTGTGGACATTATCGAAAACCAACCGCTACTTCCCTACACACATGACTCTCTCGCAAAAGCCATTCAAATTGCGCAAGAAGTTCGTGATGATGAACTCATTCTTTATCTTGCATCACGCATTCCAGCGAACAAAGTTCCTGTCAACTTACGCGAAGAGTTTAG
>JAGRAZ010000125.1 GCA_020434345.1 Bdellovibrionales bacterium | reverse complement strand
CATTCCATCGCGGGCACTTTGTTTGAATATGTACAGATCTTTGTCATCTCCAATGGTGTCAATACCAAGTACTTTGCTAACAATGCAAAACAGAGTTTTGAACAGACATTTTTTTGGACTAATGAAAACAATCAACGCCTTACCAAGTTGTCGGACTTTGCCAATGTATTTTTAGAAAAATGCTTTGTATCGCAGTTGATCGCCGAAGGGATTGTGCTCAATCAAGGTAAAAAGATCCCCATGGTTATGCGTCCCTATCAATTTTATGCCGTTCGAGCCATCGAGAAGCGTGTCGAGGAAAGTGATAAAAATGGTTATATCTGGCACACTACAGGCTCTGGCAAAACACTAACCTCATTCAAAGTAGCGCAAAATCTCTGTAATAAACCTGAAATCGAGAAAGTACTTTTTGTCGTAGATCGAAAAGACCTGGATACTCAAACGGTGAAAGAATTTAATGCGTTTAAAGATGGCAGTGTCGAAGGAACCGACAAAACCCAAACGCTAGTCGATCAGCTCAAAGACCCCAATCGAAAACTTACAGTGACCACCATTCAAAAGCTCGACCGTGCCATCAAAAGCGATCGATTCGAAAGCCAGTTTTCATATTTGAGTGATAAAAAGGTCATACTCATCTTTGATGAATGTCACCGCTCTCAATTTGGCAAAACCCACGCCAAGATCAAAGGCTTTTTTACCAAGTCACAGATGTTCGGTTTTACAGGAACCCCCATCTTTGCAGACAATCATGTAGATGGCACAACCACAGCCGATGTATTTGATCAGTGCCTACATCGCTACATCATCACACATGCAATAGCCGATGAGAATGTGCTCGGTTTTGCGGTGGAGTATGTTGGCAAATACAAGAAAAGGGATGCCGATGTGGTTGAGGGAGATTTTCAGGCAGAGGATGATTCCGATGATTGGATCAAAGGTATTCATAAAAGAGAAATCTTTGAATCGGAAGATCGAATTGAAAAAATCGCTAAGTATGTGGTGCAAGACTGGAAGAAAAAAACCAAAAAGGGCACGTTTAATGCGTTATTTGCAATCTCAAGCATAGATGCTTTAAAAAAATACTACACCTATATCAATCAATGCAAGCCAGAGGGGATGACCGTCGCCACTGTTTTTACATTCGACCCCAATGAAGAAAAAGACTGGTTGGATGCAGATATATATGGGGATCAAGAATATCCGGATGTGCAGTTTTCACGCGATTTTCTTGAAGGATGTATAGCGGATTATAACCTTCAATTCGGTACAAACTTTGACACAACAACGTTTGATCAATATTACAAAGACTTACAAAAGCGAATCGAAGAGAAACAGATTGATCTAACGCTCGTAGTAAATATGTTGTTGACTGGATTTAATGCGGAAAGGCTCAATACGCTTTATGTCGATAAAAATCTGCGTTAT
>JAGRAZ010000124.1 GCA_020434345.1 Bdellovibrionales bacterium | reverse complement strand
ACTGAAGTCACTTCTTTGACAGATAAAATTGCTGAAAGAAAAGAACAAGCTGAAGCAGGTGTGAATGCAAAAGATGCAATGAATTCTGAAGCACTTGCGCAACTTCAACCTGTTACAGTACTTACACAAAAAGATGTAGGAAATTTAGGTCTTTCACGTGTTGTTCCTTCGCGAAAACTTGATGAAGTAAACAAAGCAGGAAAATCGGTTGTTTCTTGGAAAGATGCAGAGCCTATTTTACATAACCTAGATGAAGAATTTACAACCTATTCAAGTATTGACCCATCATTATGGACCAATGATGACTTGGCCCAAGTGCAAGACTATTTGGATTTTTTGGTGCCAGTTGAAAACAATGCACAAGGCCCTTTTAAACAAGAACTTCTTGCGGCCACCAAAGACAAACGCGAAAAATTTAGCGCTTTGGCCGGATTGATGAAAGAAAATGGATTGCAAGCCACGCGATCAACACCAGCAAAAAGCACCGATCAGGATTCTGCTGCTATAAACGATGTAGACGACCAAAGTACTATAACTGATGCTGATCTAGGCCAAGAAAACACACAATCAACTACTTCTACTTTGGCAAAAGATCATCATGCACTTAGCAATGAACTTGCACAACTTGAAAAACAACTTCAGGATGCAAAAGACAGTGGTGCAACCGACGAAGAAATTTCCACCATCCAAGCGCAAATTGATGCAAAGAAAAAAGAATTGGATGAATATCTTGCATCGCATAACAATCTTTCGGGATCGACAGATGCTGAACAAGAACAAAGTACAGTTGTAGCGCAACAAACACCAACAGTCGACACAAGTGCCATTGAAAATGAAATTGCACAGATTGATCAATTGATTGCTTACACCAAAGACCCAAATTCAGCTGGCGCCCAGACTTTACAGAATGGTGACTTGCTTACTGAAGACGTTGCACGTGTTTTGATTCCCTATACAAATGCATTTAAGTGTGAAGATGTAAGCAACGCTAAACAAATCATTGATGTTCTTCCAGCCCAAGATGTTCAGATGGAAAATGCAAATGCACTGGCAGAAACAAACACCGCTCAGGTTGAAAGTGAACAGCAACGTATTGCTTCGCTTTTAGGTGTGATGCAGTCAAAACCTTTGGATGAAGAAATGAAAAGCGAAGGGTTGTCAGATCCTGTGAAACAATTGTTTGCAGATCATTACATGTTGGCCCAAGAGAATGTTCCAACAACCATGGGACAGGCCCAAGATATCATTCTTGCCAAACGTGAAAAAGAAACAGAAAAAGCCAAAAAAGATCAAGTGCTCTATGCAATCAAAGCCAAAGAAGCGTTGAAAGAAGATTTGGCCAAACATAATGCTGCAATTCCAGCCAAGAAAACCTCGTCGGATCAAAAAGAATATTTGCTTGATCAAATTCAAAATCCAACCGAAGGCTTGTGGAACAAAGC
>JAGRAZ010000123.1 GCA_020434345.1 Bdellovibrionales bacterium | reverse complement strand
AAAGGCATCTCCCTTGCAAAAGGCGATTATCTTATTTTCATGGACACTGATTTTAATCATGATCCAAAGGATATTACAAAGATGCTTAAGAACTTACCCGGAAATGATGTCGTTATCGGATCTCGTTTTGTCAAAGGTGGTGGTATGGAAGGAGCAAAACTGCGTTGGTATTGCAGTTATGCCATGAATCAATTTATCAAAATCTCCCTGCGCTTACCAACGAAAGAAAACCTGAGCGGCTACATTTTAATCAGTAAATCTGCACTTTTTCGCTGCCCACTGGAAAAGATTTTTAAAGGATATGGCGATTACAATATTTCACTATTCAAGTGTTTGGCAGATCAGGGGGCGCACATCAAAGAAGTTCCCGTTTATTACAAGGAACGAACCTACGGGGAGAGTAAGACTCGCTTCGTCAAACATCTCATAGAATATTTGCGAACCGTTTGGCGCGTTCGAAAGGGCGTTTGAACAAGAATTGTTCGGTGATCGTATGAAAAAAGCATTAATAACTGGCATAACAGGACAAGATGGTTCCTATTTGGCAGAGTTATTGCTTGAAAAAGGATACGAAGTGCACGGCATTGTGCGCAGATCAAGTTCAATCAAACTTGAACGCATCGAGCACCTCCTTTCTGAACATCCAACGGCTAAAGATAAGCTCTTCATCCATTATGGTGACATGACCGACACCCTTAGTGTCAAAACCATTGTTACAAAAATCATGCCAGACGAAATTTACAACCTTGCAGCACAAAGTCATGTGCGTGTTTCATTTGATATTCCTGAGTATACGGGAAACTGTGATGGTCTAGGCGTGCTTAAACTTCTTGAAGTGATTAAATCGCTTGGTCTTGAGAAAAAAACGAAACTCTATCAAGCATCCACAAGCGAACTCTTTGGTAATGTTCAAGAATCGCCTCAAAAGGAAACCACTCCTTTTCATCCACGAAGTCCGTATGGTGTTGCAAAACTCTATGCGTACTGGACTGTTGAAAACTATCGAGAAGCGCACGGCATCTTTGCTGTGAACGGCATCTTATTCAATCATGAATCCGAACGACGAGGAGAAACATTTGTCTCTCGAAAAATCACTCTAGCTGCAGCGCGTATCGCCTGTGGCTTGCAAAAAGAAATTAAGTTAGGTAATTTATATGCGAAGCGAGACTGGGGCTACGCACCAGAATACGTTGAAGCAATGTGGATGATGCTCCAGCTTGACAAGCCAAAAAATTTTGTCATCGCAACCGGAGAGAATCACACCATTAAAGAATTTCTCGATCTTAGCTTTAAGGAAGTGGGTATTCCCTTAGAATGGAAAGGAACAGGTATTGACGAGGTCGGTGTTAACGCAAAAACTGGAGAAGTTATTGTGTCCATCGACCCCTATTATTTTCGTCCAACAGAAGTTGAAACGTTACTTGGCGACACCACCAAGGCGAAAAAAGAACTTGGCTGGCAAGCAAAAGTTTCCTTCACCGAGCTTGTCAAACGCATGGTGAGACACGACTTAGCACTTGCAAAAAAAGA
>JAGRAZ010000122.1 GCA_020434345.1 Bdellovibrionales bacterium | reverse complement strand
CTCACGCACCACCAACATACGACCTACCCATGCCTCTACAAACACAAAAAATAAAAATCCCAATGCAAGAAGTCCGTAGTGAGAAAACTTTTTCTTTTTTAATGTATAGATCACAAGCCCGATTGCAAAAATACCATACAACCCTGATGAGGCTCGGTGAATGTATTCAACCATTTGCGCTAGATTTTGATGATCAAAGAAAAAACTTCCCTCGCATTTGGGCCAGCTTCTTCCACAGCCAGACCCTGAGCGACTCGCTCGCACAAATGTGCCCCAAAGCAGTATACCGTAGGTAAAGGCAAGCAGCCAAAACCATAGTTTTGAGAGCGTTGTACTGCCCATCCACGTTTTTATAGGCTGCTGATCCATCTCGCACCGTATAACTGGAACAAGCGTAAAGGGCAATGGATAATCATTTTGTCAATGGATTTCATATTATAACCCTACAATTTTTTTATAGAAATAAGGTGACAAGGGTCACGGGCAGTTCTAAAAAATGAGTTCTACACACTGTAGAGGGAGTTTCCATGAGACTTTGGGCGCTGTACATTTTTTTTGTTGCAACTTTATTGGGTTGGTCATTTACACCCGAAGCATTTTCAAGCATTTGGGTTGCAAAGAAAAATACCGAAACTGTTGAAGAAGATGAAGACTGGAATCAAGTGCCAACGGATGACAATGTACCCGTGTATGACACTTCTGAATTTGATTCGGGGGATTATGATGGAACATACGATGAAAATGAACAACCACCGTATGCGTATGAAGAAATCCCACCCACACTAGATGAACCAACAGATCAGGAATAACTTTTATGATGCATCCAGCGATTGAGCTACGTTTTGTCAGTGATCATATCGGGTACGGGCTTTTTGCTAAACAAGCCATTTCTCGTGGAACCATTACATGGGCTCAGGATGGGCTTGATCGTACTTTTACCAAACAAGAACTTTCTCACTTATCAAAGTTTGAAATGAATTTGATCGATCGGTATGCGTACCTCAATTATGATCATAAACAAATTCTATGTTGGGACATGGCCAAATATATCAACCACAGTTGCAAACCCAATGTGTTGAGCACAGGATTTCATTTTGACATTGCAATTACGGATATTGCCAAAGATGAAGAGCTTGTCACGGATTATGCGATGCTGAATTTAGAAGCACCGTTTGAATGTGATTGCGGACAAGCTTCTTGTCGAAAAACGATTGTTTCTCAAGACATCGCACCGTTGATCAAAACATGGGATCACAACATTCGAAAAATTTTCCCTTTGATTGGAGACGTCAAGCAACCCTTGTGGGAACTTGTACCCAACAAGGATTTGGTAAAGAAGGCGATTGCGGACAGCGCACAACTTCCTTCGGCTGCCCAAAACCTCATTCCCGAATACCGATAAAAAATTCCAAAAAAAAGGCCGGGTGAAACACCCGGCCTTTGTAGATCACTTTGATATAAGCGTGATCGGCGTTGATTTACATCATGCCGCCCATACCACCCATACCACCCATGCCGCCCATGCACCCCATGCCACCCATACCGCC
>JAGRAZ010000121.1 GCA_020434345.1 Bdellovibrionales bacterium | reverse complement strand
ATTTTGTGTTTTGGGAGCTTCTTCCATCACTTCTTGAGCTTCAGGCGCGCTAAGATCTGCTTCAACAATCAAAGAGATACTTGCTTCAATATCACCATCAAGTTTAAGTTCAATGGTGTACGAACCCAATTTTTTAATTGGTTCAGCAAGTAAAATACCTTTTCGGTTAACTTCAATATTTAGCTCTTTCAAAATTTCTTTTTGAATATCAAGCGTTGTAACTGAACCAAAAATTTTGTTGGATTTTGCAGTTCTTCGCAAAACTGTAATTTCAAATCCATCAAGTTGCTTTTTAACTTCAGCTGCTGCAGCTTTCGCTTTCTCAACTTTCTTTTCCATCATTCTTTTCTGATGGGCAAAAGCTTTAAGATTGTTTTCGTTTGCAATTACAGCTTTATTATTTGGGATGAGGTAGTTTCTTGCAAAACCAGGTTTCACATTAACAATTTCACCAACCATGCCTACGTTATTTGTAGATTCTAGTAAAATGACTTTCATGATAATTTCCTCTCTGGTTTACGCAGATTTTTCGTTTGAAACATACATACCATCTGTAAATGATAGTAATGCAAACTGTCTTGCACGTTTTACTGCTTGAGAAATTCTTCGCTGAGTACGTGCGTCAACACCTGAAACACGACGTGGAACAATTTTACCTCTCTCAGTAAGATACTTTGTTACAGTTAGAGGTTCTTTGTAGTCTACATGAACACGTTTACCGCCACGTGTACGCATCGTTTTCTTATTGGTAAGTTCTGTACCTTCAAGTTGGTCAACTGTTAACAATGTTGAATAACGCAAAATACTTTCATCAAATCGTAAACTTTTGTCGATTTCTTTCAATACCACTGGTTCGTTTTCAAAATACCAAAACACATAACGTCCTTCGCCATATCCATTTACTGGATAAGCAAATTTCTTTATGCCCCAATCATCCTTTTTAAGGAATTGGCCGGGTTTGTCTTTCATGATTTTTTCTAACTTTTTTGCAACCAAACTGATGTGTTCTTTGGTTACGTCGGATTTGAAAATAACGATTGTTTCGTATTTTTTCATTTTGCCTCCTGGGTTTGTGTAGCTCCCTTATTCAAAAAGGAGCGAGGGTTAATACAATGTCCGCATCGTATACATAAAACATGTAGGAAAATCAATAGTTATTCTTTTCATGATCCATAGAAATAGAAGTCCAACCTATTGTATTTATTGTACTTTTAAAAGTTTTATGCCATAAGAAGACAGATGGACAATCAATCAACTGTATCTAAGCAGCCCATTTCTGAAGGGAACACTTTTACGACTCTTTCCCGACTTACTGTTTTTTTAAGCTGGATTGGGATTCATCGCTTTTATGTTGGAAAGCACGCTACGGGTACATTGTTTATACTCATATTTTTTTCGCGATGGACTTTAGAAGGTCTATCTTCTGCACCTGATCATCCGTACCGAACAATCTCTATGGTGTTAAGCTTTGCAAGTATGATTTGGCAGTTTTATGATCTGTTCCAGGTAGCATTTGGTCAGTTTCGAGATGCAGAGGGAAAACCCATTAAACTTTCAAT
>JAGRAZ010000120.1 GCA_020434345.1 Bdellovibrionales bacterium | reverse complement strand
AAACACTACAAAAGAAAAATATCCCTTACTGTGGGATCATTTATGCAGGACTCATGATGACAAATCATGGTCTATTTGTTCTTGAATTCAACGCACGTTTTGGAGATCCGGAAACACAAGTCATCATTCCACGTCTGGATACAGATCTTATTGATTTATTTTTACATGCTGTAGAAGGCACGCTGGACCAAGCAGAAATTCGTTGGAAAAAGGAAGCTGCAATCACCATTGTGATGGCTTCCAAGGGATATCCCGAAAGCAGTCAAAAAGGCGTTTCTATTTCAGGACTTGATCAAACTTTTCAAGACGGAACTGTTTTTCATGCAGGCACACAATTTATCGATAACTGTTGGAAAACAAATGGCGGCCGCGTTCTTTCTGTAACCACTTTGGGCTCAAACCTCAAAGAAGCTCGCCAAAAAGGTTATCAAAACATTCATAAAATCTCATTTGAAGGAGCGCAAATGAGAACAGACATTGGCAAAGATATATAAGTTATGGCCAATGTTTTACCTTTTTGTGCAACCCGGTATCACAATGATATTAATCTAGAACAAGTTACCGCACCACCCTATGATGTATTAAACCAAACTTTAATCGATCAATTGCGTAATCAGTCACCCTACAATGCTGTGTATCTTTCTAGAAATCCAAGTAAGGACACGGAACATTTGTATGATCATATCCCCGTGTTGTTTCAGCAGTGGCATGATAATCAGATTTTAATCAAAGATAAACAACCCATGTTCTATTATGCCAAAGATACGTTTATGTTTGAGGGCAAAAAGCAAACCAGAGAAGGCTTCTTTGCCATCATAGAAGTTCTAGAAGGTAAAACCAAAGTTATTCCTCACGAACATACAATAAGAGCGCATATTAAAGATCGACTTGATCTGATGGACAAAACAAATGCTCTTCTTAGTCCAATTTTTTTGATTAGTGACGACAAGGGCGCCCCACTCCACGAAATTATCTCGCAAATCAAACCAGAACAAATGCGCACTTTTCATCGTATGGATGCAGGGGAAGATCAAGAATTTGGATTGATTAAAGATCCCAAGCATATTGAGGCCATACAAGAATATTTTCAAACAAGAGATCTTTTAATTGCGGATGGTCATCACCGTTTCAAAACAGCACTAGAGTACGCAAAGACACATCAAACCAAAGCATACGTCCTTGCCTTTATCGTATCATCTGCAGACCCTGGTTTGGTGCTTTCCTCTATTCATAGAGCCGTTAAACACGAAGAGGATGTACTAACATGGATGAACCAACGAAAAGATTTATTTAATTCGCATATTCTGTCTAAAGAAGTCTTTTCCAACTCTAGTGCACCATTTGCGTTATTGGATTATAAGAATCAAAAAATGTACTTGTACAAACATCCAGAAGACGAAACCCCAACATTATCCTTTCAAGAAAACATTTTAGAAAAGCAAATGGGCATTGATTTACGGACTGATGAGGGTCAAAAAAGGCTTCGATTTTTTAAGCATGATCATGATTTGGAAACCTATATTGATCAACATAAAGCACTAGGGTTTTGGCTCAAACCCATGACCATTCAAAGTGTTTTTCGTGTATGCAAGCGTGGAGAGATTTTGCCCCAAAAAACCACGTACTTCTATCCCAAAGTGTTGGATGGAT
>JAGRAZ010000011.1 GCA_020434345.1 Bdellovibrionales bacterium | reverse complement strand
CATTCTCGACCCACCAGACATTCTTCAACCAGCGTACGGGACCCTGCAATGCCAAATTTTTGATCTTCAAAGATTTCTTTTGCAAATGTAAGTGCTTGATCAAATGTTTTACATACAGCAACACCTTTGCCTGCAGCCAAACCATCTGCTTTAATCACCAAAGGGTAATCAGCAGTTTCTAAGTCATGAACAATGGAAGCATAATTTGAAAATGTTTTGCTTTTTGCAGTTGGAATCCCAGCTTCAATCATGATCTCTTTTGCATAAATTTTTGAAGCTTCTAGAAGAGCCGCATTTTTTTGTGGTCCGAAAACTTTGATGTTGTTTTCAATGCATAGGTCTGCAAGCCCTTCTGCTAAAGGTTGTTCAGGGCCAATGACCACCAAATCGATGTTTTTTTCCTTGGCAAACGATACCAATGCTTCGCAATTGGTCGCGCCAATATCCACACACTGGGTTTTTGGCAAATGTGCAATGCTATCACTTCCCGGCGCAACAAAAAGAGTGTTTACCCTTAAAGATTGTGCAATCTTCCATGCCAGAGCATGTTCTCGTCCACCGTTTCCAACGAGTAAAATATTCATGGGTCTAGCTCTAACGTGAAAAATTATTTGGGTCAACCAATCAAAAAATGTGTCATATGTACCCAGTACGTATGGTTATATATGGTAAGTATTCTCTAGTGTTTGAAGTGTCGTACAGATGTGAAGATCATTGAAATATGATGCTCATTGGCTGCTTCAATGACTTCATCGTCACGAACTGAACCGCCGGGTTGAATCACGCACGTAACACCCTTTTGTGCAATCAAGTCAATGCTATCACGAAATGGAAAAAATGCATCTGACCCAAGTGCAAGAACATTGTGTTTGCTGTTTTGGATTCGAGATAAGGCAATCTTTGTGGAATCCACTCGACTCATTTGACCTGCGCCAATACCCAACGTTTTATGATCATCAGTTAAAACAATGGCATTGGATTTTACATGCTTTGTGACTCTCCATGCTAAATCCATGGCTGATAGCTCCGCTGCGGTTGGCTTTCTTTCGGTTACAATTTTGCAAGTTTCAATGTTCTCAATGCTTCGGTCACGATCTTGAATAAGAAAGCCATCTAATACACGCTTGATTTCAAAACCAAACATTTGTTCATTTGCTTGATCAAAATCAATTTGCAATAGACGAATATTTTTCTTTTTTGAAAAAATTATTTTGGCTTTTTCAGAAAAGCCCGGTGCAACCACAATTTCTGTAAAAATTTGTGTGCAACTTTGTGCTGTATTTTCATCAACTTCATGTGAAAAAATAACAATCCCCCCAAATGCTGAGGTGCGATCACACGCCAAGGCCATATTGTATGCGTCAGCTAGAGACTTTGTAGATCTTGCCACACCGCAAGGATTGGTATGTTTAAAAATACCAACTGTAAAATCCTTTTGCACATCAAGCATGAGGTCAACGGCTGCGTGCATGTCAATCAGATTATTGTATGAAAGTGTTTTGCCTTGCAGGATATGATCGATCATACTTTTATGAAGCTGATCTGACGTCAGTGTAAAAGAAGCCCGTTGGTGAGGGTTTTCACCATACCGTAAAGGCAGCTTCTCTTCTAATCCCATAGGAAAAACAGTTGGAAAATCACTTTGAGATCTTTGGAAATATTTTGCAATGCTTGCATCATACAGAGCTGTTTTTTCAAAAACCTGGAGTGCGCACTTTTTTCGAAACGCAAGAGAGATCGAACCTTGGTTTGCATCAAGTTCATCTGATAGTTCTTTGTACTGAGAAGGTTGAATTAAGGCAGTCACAAAAGCGTGGTTTTTTGCAGCGCTGCGAAGCATGGAGGGACCACCAATATCAATTTGTTCAATGGCTTGTTCAAAAGTTGGGTCCTTTTGAACGGTTTGTTCAAAAGGGTAGAGATTAACAATAACGATATCAATGTTCTCGATGTCGTTTTTTTTCATCTGTTCTTGATGAGAAGAGTTGTTTCGAACACCTAAAAGTCCACCGTGGATTTTAGGGTGTAAAGTTTTTACCCGACCATCAAGAATTTCTGGGCTTTTGGTATATTGAGCAACTTCTACAACCTCAGCGCCTAAGCTTTTGATACGATCAAAGGTTCCACCTGTGGATAGAATCGAAATGTTGTATTTTTGTAAGGTTTGTACAAGATCTTCTAGATGGGTTTTGTCAGATACGCTTATGAGTGCGCGTGTAGGTTTTACAAGTGACATGGCGACTTCTCCTTAGGGCTTTTAAGTCCACGACTCATGTAACGATCAACAACAAAGGAGTCAATGCTTTTATATGCAGCAAGGACAAAAGGTTCAAGAAAGGTATTTTTTACATCATTGCTATAGGATTACAATCCACCGCGAACAGCAGGAATAAGTGCTTTAAAATCATTATCCGACAGTTGTTGCATTTTGGCCTTCGCCAAAATGTAGAAGGAAAAAACGCTTTTTCCCTCTGGTAAAAAAATGTGATTTTTTTACTATTCACCCATTTGCGAGTGAAAAGTAATAATTTAGAGACCGCCACGAACGGCTGGTATCAATGCTTTAAAGTCATTATCCGTAAACTGTAAGCCTACACCTACGAAGGGGTTGACACGGTCATTGTCAGACATCAAGTCATCAACACCCGCGGTTAGAATAAAGTGGTTAAACAAAAGTGCTGAACCATATACTCTCACAAAAGGATTGTCATTGGGTCGACCAAGGTTAAAGACCTCACCGGAAAGTACAAGATGGTCTTTAAAGAAATACCAGTCAAGACCAACGCCACCATGACTTCGAATTAAACCAACACGTAAAGATGCATCCCGAATTCGTTTGGCAAACATAAACGTAATGGTTAGATCACTGTTGGTTTGAATACTACGTGTGGTTGTAGTCGTGCCACCTGATTCTATTGTTGTATCTACTACATTGATTTCTCCTACAGGCGCGTCGTTAAATTCTAAGAGAACGTATTTATCAGGTGCAACATACAGTGAGATACCAAATTGATTTTGAAGTTCAGTGGTTTGTGCAAGAAACTCACCGCGGTAACGAAACTTTAATTGTACGCGTCTAAAAAGTCCTAAAGAGTTATTGATACCATCAAGTGATTCATTGATGCTGTCGACGGTGGTGTCGTCTTGAAGAAGTCGGCCAATGGTTCCCTCACCTTGATCAAGCTTTGTAACAATATGGTTCACTTTCTCCATGGTTTGTCGAAGTTGGTATGCGGCTTCATCGATGTCGCCGCCTTCTCTGGTTAAAAGAGCGAGTGAATCAGCGACAGAATGGAACGAACTAATCATTTCATGAATTTGTTTTCGATTTTCTTTCGAAATTTGATCAATTTGGTGTGTAAGTGAATCAATATTGTCTAAAATTCGATTGATGGTCTCTTTGTTGTCTGCAACCATCTCATCAATTTTACCCGTTACGTTTCGTAAATTAACTATGGTCTGGCCAAGCGCACCTTCAGGGTTGTCTGATTGTACAAGTTCTTTAAGTATGGTTGCGGTTTCTGCAAGGTTTTGTGTCAGTTTTTCAAAATCGCTCATGGATTGTGTGTGAAGAATAAAATCACCATCAGACAAAAGAACTTCAGATTCAGAGCCCGGAAGAAGTACAACATATCGATCACCCAGTACACCTCGGTCACGAATCAACAAAATAGCATTTTTGTATACCTTTACATCTCGTCGCATGATGATGCCAACACGCGCCTTATTGTTTACAAGTTCAATTGTGTCTACATATCCTGCAATAATGCCCGAGACTTCAACAGGAATTTTGGGGACAAGTCCTGTAACTGAATCAAAGTCGGCATAATACGTATTGGTTTTCCCAGCAATGTTGGAATTGCGATTAACTTCGAGAGACATCCAAATAATAACGGCAAAAGCAAAAAGTGCGAAAACTCCAACATAGAACTCAAAATGTTGTTTATTTTGTTTCACCGATGTTTCTCCATATCAAAATGCGCAGCGAAAAACTTCCTTACAAACGGATGTTTGGTGTGTATCAATCCCTGTGGAGTTGTATCTTCTGCAACTCGCCCTTCATCAAACATCACGATTTTATTGGCCACCTTATAGCTCAAGTTTACATCATGATTAATAATAATAAAGGTTACATCATATCTTTGATGGGTTTGCAAAATTAAGTCACCGATTTGACTGGTCATGATGGGGTCTAGGCCAGTTGTAGGTTCATCAAAAAAGATGATTTTTGGATCAAGCATAAGCGCTCTTGCTAACCCCACGCGCTTTCTCATACCTCCAGACAGCTCTGAAGGAAGCTTGTGTTCGATGTTTTCTAGGCCTACTTCTTTAAGTTTTTTGATGACACGATCTTGAATTTCATCCTCAAACATATCTGTATGCTCAGTTAAGGGGAAAGCAACATTTTCCATCACGTCCATATCATCAAAAAGTGCAGCGTCTTGGAAAAGCATGCCCATTTTCATTCGTATGCGGTTCATTTGTTTTTCTGAAATGCCAACAATGGATTCTCCATCGATGATAATTTCTCCTTGATCTGCTTCAAGAAGTCCAATGAGTAGCTTAATAAATACTGATTTACCTGTTCCACTGCTGCCCATAACGCATGTGATACTTTTCGGTTCAATATCCAGATTGATACCGCGAAGAACATGCTGGTTTCCAAAAGATTTATGTAAGTTTCGAACGCGAATCATGATCAGAAAAGCAGAGCAGTGAGAAAGTAATCAGATACCAAAACACAAACTGATGACACTACAACGGCCTGTGTTGTGACTCTTCCCACACCTTCTGCGCCTCCCTTCGCATGAAATCCTTTGAAACAAGATACAGTGCTAATAATTAAACCAAAAAACGCAGCTTTAAAGATCCCCTCTACAATGTAGGATATCTCCATATAATGGATCGTTCGTTCGACAAATGCGGCGTGATCAATATGAAGTAATTTTACCCCCACAACGTAGCTTCCCATCATACTAACAAAATCAAACATTGCAGTTAAAAAGGGTAAAACCAAAACTGTTGCTAAAAAACGTGGCAAAATCAAGTAATCCATTGGATTGACTGCCATAGAAGATAGCGCGTCAATTTGTTGTGTTACACGCATGGTGCCAAGCTGTGCTGCCATGGATGACCCAACACGTGCGGTAAACATGAGTGAAGCAAGGACAGGAGCGAGCTCTTTAGAAACAGCAATTGCTGAAACAGCCCCCGTTAATGTTTCTGCTTGGAACAGTGAAAAAGCTCTACCCATTTGAAGGGCCATGACCATGCCTGTAAAAACAGACGTCAGTGAGATGATGAAAAAAGAATCGACACCCATGAGTTTAAAATGTTTGATGACTAAATTGTATCGCAGAGTTGCTGGGTGAATAAGTTTAACGGTGTCTCGTAAAAAAAGAAAGAACTCACCAAGCTGATGCGTTTTTTCTTTCATAAAGGGTTGCAGTGTTAGTATGGATTTACCTATAGACGAGATAAACGAATGTATAATCTGTTTCATCATGATTCTATTCGAAGCACCCTGCTTGAAATTCTACTAAGTACTTCATAGCTAATGGTTTGGTCAACTTTTGAAAATTCATCTGCCGTTGCTTCCCCATGATATCCGGGCCCAAGAATATAGACTTCATCATGAAGCTGTGGGGACTGGATATGGCTAATATCGATCATCATCATGTCCATACATATATTGCCAATGATTTTTACACGATGCTGTCGATATCCAACACCGACTTCTTTGTACAAACGTAAAAACCCGTCTCCATATCCTACAGGAATTGTTGCTATGGTCATGGATTGAGGAGCAATAAACGCTCTTCCGTAGCCAACTGCGTCCCCTTTTTGGATTTTTTTGATTTGTATGATGGGGGCCTTCCAAGAAAGAACGGGTTGAAGTGAGGAATTTATGTGTCCGGATGGATCAAATCCATATAAGGCGATGCCGGGTCGGACCCAATCAAGTCCAAATTCTGGATGGAGAAGAATTGATCCGCTGTTACTGATGTGTTGTATGAGTTTATGTGGAACGATATTTTGAATCTTTTTAGTGATTGTTTTAAAATTTTGCATTTGATTTTGTGTGAAAGTGCCGTCTGTGTTTTCTGACTCAGAAAAATGTGAAAACACACCTTTGAAGTGGGAAGAAAGTGCTTTAAGGTTTTTGAGCTGATTATCCAAATCATGCTCGGTTAGACCTAAACGATTCATACCAGTTTCAAGTTCAAGATGAAAATCGCATGGGTAAGGATTTGCTGCCAGAAGCTTGATGTCCTCAATATGGTGAAGAACAACTGTAATTTGATGATGCTTTGCCATCTCAACAATGGATGCGTTGATGCGGCCAAAACTTAAAATGGGATGTCGTATGCCACGATTTCGAAGTTCCATGGCTTCAGCAATATTGGCAACACCAAATCCAGCAATCGGTATATGTGCCAACATTTGACTTACGATATGCATGCCATGACCATAAGCATTGGTTTTAATCATTGGAAGAAGCTTTGTTTGGGGTGGACACTGTTTTTGTAAAAATTGAACGTTTGATAAAAGCGCAGTTTTAGAAATTTCTGCTACAGACGAGTGATACACGTTGGAAGGAAACATCATGTTTTATATATTTTTCAAAACTGAAACCAATTCTTCGACAGATTGGTATCGGTCTTCAGGTTGCTTTTCCATACATTTTAAAATGGCGTCACTTAAAACTTTTGGAACAGATGGATCAACTTCGCATGCTACCGGCGGTGCTGTGTGAAGATGATGATATCCGAGATCACCTTTTGTGAAAGGCAGCGTTCCTAAACACATTTCAAAAATACAAATACCTAGAGAATAAATATCTGTGCGATGGTCGACTGGTTTGCCCAATGTTTGTTCGGGAGACATAAAAGAAGGAGTGCCACCAATGATAGATTGTTCGCTCTGTAATTTGTGAACAACTTTTGCAAGACCAAAATCCATGATTTTGATAAGCTTTTGCTTTGTCCACATAATGTTGCTGGTTGTTAGATCACGATGAACGATGTTGTTTTGATGTGCATAGGAAAGTGCCTTGACCAACTGTTTTACGATTTCTTTTACAACCGGAATGGAGAATTTCCCCTTCTGCTTGAGGATTTTTTTAAGTGTATAGCCGTCAATGTGTTCCATGGCGATGTAGTAATCACCATCCTGAATGCCAGTGTCGTACACTGTGACAATGTTAGGGTGGTTTAGGGCTGCTGCTGCCTTGGCCTCACGTAAAAATGTATCAATGGTTCGCTGATCTGCGCGATTTTTTGTAGGTAGTATTTTAAGCGCCACATTTCGATCAAGGACTGCATCTTTGGCAAGATAAACAACACCCATTCCACCGCGACCAATTTCTTGTACCGGTGCATAACGTTGTTGAATTTGGATCTGCGGAATGTTCGAGATGGGGCGAACACCTGAAAATTGAGGATTTGATTGCATGCCAGACTGATGAACAAATTGTGAAAAAGATTGAAGGCGTGAGAAAGCTTTTTCTTGAATGAGTTTGCGAATCTCTTTTGCTTTTTCAATGGCGGCTGATTCAATTTGGTTTACTGCAAGCTTATTTTCAATGATTTCAAGTGCAGCATCGGCTGATTCAGCATCACACTTGGCATAGAAAAACAATGTATCTAAACTTGGTTTATTAAGAATTAAAATACCATCGATTGATTTTTGAAATTCTTTTTTGGCTTCTTCAAATCTTTTTTGTTCGTAATAAATTTGACCCTTTATGGAGCAGGCTTGGGCGTATGACGGATCATTTTTGCTTACTCGATCCAGCGAAGAAAGTGCTTGCTCATAAAGTTTTCTTCGTAAGAAATATTCTGCAAGATCTACATAACGCTCTTGTCGGCTCAAAAGATCCAGTTCAAGGTGTTCGAGCTTACCGAGCTTATAACAATCGAGAGCATCATCGAGTAACCCCGCTTTTTCAAAGTTTTCTCCTGCGCGTGTGTAATCTTTTTCATCTTTAAATATTTCAGCAGCCAAACGGTGTTCACCGGCTTTTTCATGCATTTCTGCAGCTTTAAGATAATCTTGTATATCGGTATAAATTTCTGCACATTTGGAGTAATCACCAGAAAGTTTGTATTTTTCGATGGCAAGTTCAAATTGTCCACTTTGGTACAAATGGTCGGCTTCCAATTTTGCTGACTCAATATCTAAGTTTGCATTTTGATAGTACTGTGAAGCTTCTTCCAAAAGACCATGTTGTTTGGCCAATTTCCCAGCTTCTTCGTGTTTTCCAGCTTTGTTTAAGCACTCCGCAGCTTTTTTAGGATTCTGACCTTGAATGTAATAATGAGAAGCCTTTTCATAGTACTTGTTTTTCTCAAATAGTAACCCAGCTTGGTTTGCTATTTTGATAAATGTATCTTTGTACATTGGGTTGGAAATGTTTCCACTCGCGGTGTGGCCATTTAAAAAAGTTTCAAGATTTTTTGCTGCTTCGATTTCTTTGCCAGCTTGCATGTACTGTCTTGCTGCTTCAACATGCTTTTGTGCTTTTTCATAAATTTCAGCAGCACGAAAATGTTCTTTCTTGCTTGCATAGATCTTCCCTAAATCTTCTAGTGCATTATTTTCTGAAAAAAGTTGAAAGAGGTGGTCATACCTTTTTTGATCGATATAAAGGTTTGCAGCTTTGGTAAGGTCGCCAGCTTTTTCAAACATCAAGGCGGCCTTGGCAATCGCATTTCGTTTCATGTAGACATCTGCTGCTCGGTTATACAGACGACCCCGTTGAAATACCTCAACGGCTTTTTGGTCTTTGCCCATTTCTAAGAGTTTATCGCCAGCCAAAGAGTACTCACCACGAGAAAGAAAGGATTTGACCTGTTTGTTTGTGTACAAATCGTCCAAAAGGCCCCATCTTTTGCGCAGCCAGCTGCCCCAAGAGCTCATAATGTATTTGTAAATGAGGAAAATTGATGCGATCACAAGTCCAAAACGGATCAACCCATAGGCCCATGCATGATGGGTTAACTGTTCGTAGAGTGATCGAATTTTATCCATAATATCGCATTCTTGGCATTAACTTGTACATTGTCTTGACAGTACTGCCCAAAATATTCTACACACCGACTATTGTAAAGACAAACTAACGTAAATCCTGGGAGTCATTGAATATGTCTGGAGTTAACAAAGTCATTTTGGTCGGTCGTTTGGGAGCAGATCCTGAAGTTCGTTACACATCAAACGGAAATCCTGTTGCAACCTTGAGTCTTGCAACAAGCGAAAAATGGAAAGACAAAGAAGGTCAATCCCAAGAAAAAACAGAATGGCACAGAGTTGTGCTGTGGTCTCGTTTGGCTGAGCTTGCGGGCCAATATTTAAACAAAGGTCGTCAAGTGTATATTGAGGGTAAGCTTCAAACACGTAAATGGGAAGATAAAGACGGTCAGACTCGTTACACAACAGAAATTGTTGGCAATCAAATGCAATTTTTAGGTGGTGCCAATGAGGGTGCCTCTCATTCTTCTGACCTTCCACCAGATTTGGGTCCCGCGCCTGATATGAGTGGTGGCGCTGAAGAAGACATCCCATTTTAGTCTTTGCGGGAGTCCAATCCCTTTGGATATCTGTCTCTAGCCTAATCAACACTAGGTTAGAAGTGGAGTGAGAGTTTTTAGGGCGCATAGCCAAGATCCTAAAATAAATTTCGCCTTTTTTGCATAAGCATAAGGTCAAATTGCTAGGCAATTTGTCCTTTATCCTATTCTAAGCCTTTTATTTGAGCCGCTGATTTCTTACAATGAATGATTCTTGTAAGTCGCATATATATTTCGTACAAATTCGTTGGGAGCGAAGCGGACCGAATTTGGTAGGAATATATATGCGACCATACATACTCAATGAATTTTCTTGCAAGATAGAAAGAGGATCTATTCGACGGCGGTGATCATCCACTTTTTGGCATCACGATTGTACGCCCAAATCTGCTTTTGTCTCTTACGTAGTAAGGTTTCGTGGATGATCTCGTAGTAGCTGAATTCAACCCACACATCAGCCTTATTTTTGGCTTCATTCATCTGTGTACCCAGAATCGTGTATTCAACGGTTTTGTTCTTTTCAACCCACTCCCCATAGTACTTCATTAAATCACTCTTAAAATGAGGGTCCATGAGCGCAGACGCACTTTGGAGACTGGCCCAACGTATACTTTGTTGAAATGATTGAGTATTTTCCTGTAGGCCTTTGATGCCAGACTGGCCAGCGCAGGCAAAAAGGGTCATAAGAATAAGAGGGATTGTGATGTATCTATGCATGCGCTATTATCACCACGGCCGTGCCAAAAAGGCAAAGAAATGCCGCTTTTTTCACATTCTGTAGGTATGTCGAAGGTAAAAATTCGATTGCTTTTTATTGTAAAATTCGTTATTTGAGGCCGGAAACAAATAAAAGTATATAAGAAATAAAAAAGGAAAATAATCGTGTTTGATAAAGCAAAAGTAATTGAGGATTACCGTACCCACGAAGGTGACACTGGTTCACCTGAAGTTCAAGTTGCAATCCTCACCAATCGAATCAATCATCTTACTGAACATCTTAAAATGCACAAAAAAGATCATCATTCTCGAAGAGGTCTTTTGAAAATGATTGGCGCTCGTCGTAGACATTTAGAATATTTAAAAAAGACAAGTGTTGAGCGTTACAAAAATGTGATCGGTAATCTCGGTCTTCGTAAGTAAACGTTGTTACAAGCTTCGATTTACATTTTGCGCCCTATAGACTTCACGTCATTTGTGGGAATTAAAAAACTTTAAGCACACTAACAACATAAAGAAGGTAAATATGAAAAAAACTATTGATTTTTGTGGCCGTCCATTAACACTCGATACAGGACACATGGCCAAACAAGCCAACGGCGCAGTGATGGTTCAGCATGGAGAAACCTGCGTACTTGTAACAGCCGTATGCGCAAAAGACCAAAAAGAGGGGATCGATTTTTTGCCCCTGTCTGTTGACTACCAAGAAAAATTTGCATCCTCTGGAAGAATTCCCGGCGGATTTTTTAAACGTGAAGGTCGATTGGGTGAAGGTGAAATTTTAACATCACGCCTAACAGACCGACCTATTCGTCCACTTTTCCCAAAAGGGTATGGTCGAGAAACACAAATTGCAGCAACTGTTTATTCATTTGATAAGGTTAACGAAAGTGATCTTTTAGGTATTATCGGAGCGTCTGCAAGTTTACATGTTTCTGACATTCCATTTTTTGGTCCTATTGGGGCTGTTCGCGTAGGTAAGATTAATGGCCAGTTAAAAGTCAATCCTACCATTGAAGAAATGCAAAATTCTGATTTGGAATTGATTGTAGCCGCCAGCCGTGAAGCTATTGTGATGGTTGAAGGCTCTGCCAACATACTTCCTGAAAAAGAAATTCTTGAAGCATTAAAGATGGCATTTGATAGCATTCAACCGCTACTTGATTTGCAAGATGAACTTCGTGCGCAAATCGGCAAAGAAAAATTTGAGGTTGAAGAGCCACAAAAAAATACAGCTGCGATTGAAAAAATTACAAACATGGTATCAACTAAACTTGATGAAGTTCTAAGTGTAAAAAATAAAATCGAACGCTACAAAAAAACACATGAACTTCAAGAGCAAACCAAAAAAGCATTGATGGCTGAATCTTCTGAAAATGAAGAGATTGCATCTATGGTTGGGTCTGTTGTTCATGATTTGGTCGGCGAAAAAATGCGTAATAAAATTGTTTCGCAAAATAAACGCGCTGATGACAGAAATATGGGAGATATTCGCCAAATTACATGCGAAGTTAATGTTCTTCCACGTACACATGGTTCATCTTTGTTTACAAGAGGTGAAACGCAATCACTTGTTACAACAACATTGGGAACCGGTGACGATCAGCAACGTCTTGATACAATGAGCGGCGAAAGTACCAGAAGATTTATGTTGCATTACAACTTCCCTTCTTTTTCAGTTGGTGAAGTTCGACCTAATAGAGGTCCCGGACGTCGTGAGATTGGTCATGGCGCGCTTGCAACAAAGGCATTAACAGCTGTTCTTCCTAAAGAAGATGAGTTTCCATACACAATTCGAATTGTGTCTGACATTCTTGAGTCACACGGTTCTTCATCTATGGCGACTGTTTGTGGTGGAACACTGTCTCTTCTAGATGCGGGTGTTCCATTGAAAGATTCTGTTGCAGGGATTGCCATGGGTCTGGTCAAAGAAGATAATAAATTCTTTGTTCTTTCAGATATCAGTGGGGATGAAGACCATGTTGGAGATATGGATTTTAAAGTAGCAGGTACCAAAGATGGTATTACTGCGATCCAAATGGATCTTAAGGTAACTGGTATTGGCTGGGATATCGTTGAGCAAGCACTTGAGCAAGCCAGAGCTGGACGATTGCATATTTTAGATAAAATGAACCAAGCCATTGAGCCCGGCCGTAAAGAAATTTCTCAACATGCACCTAGACTTGTAACGATCGAAATTCCAAAAGAAAAAATTCGTGAAGTTATCGGAAAAGGTGGTGAAACCATTCGTCGTTTGATCGAAGAGGGTGGTGCCAAAATTGAAATTAATGATGATGGAAAAGCCATTGTCGCTTCACCTGATCAAGCGTCTCTTGAAAAAACCAAAAGATTAATTCTTGAGATCATCGAAGAGGCAGAAGTTGGTAAAGTTTATACCGGTAAAGTCGTTCGTATTGAAGACTATGGTGTGTTTGTTCGTATTTTGCCAAATTCAGATGGCCTATTGCATTTTAGTGAAATGGTGTCAGACGGTCAGCGCATTGATGTTCAAGCGACATTTACAGAAGGTCAAGAGCTTGAAGTACGTGTGCTGGATATTGATCGTATGGGTAAAGTGAAGCTGACCCAATATCTCAATGATGAAGATCGTCCTGCAAGACCAGAGCGTCCTTCCAGAGATTCGCGTTCAGGTGGTCGTGAACGATCTTTCCGTGGTGGCCGTGATCGAGACCGTGATCGAGACCAAAATCGTGGTCCAAGACGGGATCGCGATCGTAAAGACCGATACTAGGAATTTCAAAAGAGGCAAAAGCCTTGCTTTGTAGGTAAAGTGAGATACTTTTTGATGCATGATCTTGTTTTGCGGATTTTTTGCCAAGTTTAATACTCAGGACAACAAACCCCACAGAAGCAGTGACAGGTAGAACGATGGTAAGAGGGTTTACAGCACGCACTTCAGTCGGTCGTACCAAGAACAAAACAATCAAGAAACTGATCATTGTTCTTTTCATGTTTTGTCCTTTGTCGTCATGGGCCAAGGTTAGTCATGAAAGCCCGAAAGATCAACAAATTGTCAATCGTATCGAACGCTATACGCAAAAAGCTAAGCTTGTTGATATCTATTCGTACCATACCAAGACCAGTGCGCAAATTGATGCACTAATTGAGAGGCTTTTCGATGCCAATCAAGTCTCTTCTGTTGATCAGGAGCTTTTTGAAGCCTACCGTAAGTCACACAATCAAACAGGATTTCATCTTGTACCAGAACTCTACGTGAACACACTGGTCAGTGATGCAAAACCATCACGCTTTTTACAATCAGATGCTCTGTTAAATCCACTCTTGAATGAAAAAGAGGGAGGAAGGTATTTGGATTCAGGTACCTATTTTAATATTGAGCCTCGATTGATTGTAGAGAATCAAAATTTCATATCGCTAGATTTGTGGCCACGGTTTGTGTGGCACGATGATGCGTGGCATGCGAAATGGTTTCAATATGCGCTGAAATTGGGTGTTGGCAATCTTGAACTTGCCGTTGGTAAAATCCACTTTCAATGGGGCCAAGGTCGATATTCTCGAATGATGTTTGGTGGTTCACAAAAAGCTTTGCCTATGGTTCGTTTGCAGAATGTTGAACCAGTCGACCTTGATGGTTTTTTGTCTTTTCTTGGTCAGGGAAGGTTTACGTTGTTTGTAGCAAGAATGGATGAAAATCAAGTGCTTCCACATAGTACATTGATTGGAGAAAGAATTGCATTTGAAATTTCACCACGGTTTGAATTGGGACTTGCACAGTCGATTCAAATTGGGGGAAGTGGATATCCCGATATTCCATGGTATGAAAATGTAGGCGAGGTGATTGGTTTTCGTACAGATCCAAACAGTACAAATTTTACCAATCGGAATGCACAAATTGATTTTCGATGGAAGTTTCCTCAATTTTATGACCTAAATGTATTTGGCGAATTATTTATTGAAGACTGTTGTACAATTAACTTTGATAAAAATATTGGTCAGTCTATTGGGCTTGAAATACCTGATCTTGGAGATCGTCATCAAACAAGGTTGGGTGCAGAATTTTTGCGAACAACGTATGCGTATAATCTGCATTCAGAATATCTATCTGGTTTTATTTATGAAGGTGTGTCATTGGGACATCATATAGGGTCTGATTCGGTCGGATATTATTTCTATGTGGATCAATCATTAGGAAGCAAAACGGATCATGAACTTGCCTTTGCGTTTGAGCTTCGTCAAGTTGGAGAATATACAAGTCGAAAGAAGGACATTCGAACCAAATTTCCAGATTTTGAGAAAAGGGAATACAGATATCGCTTTAATTACACAATTCAAACTCGATTGATGACGCATATAATTGCAAAAGTATTGGCTGGATATGAGCGTGTACAAAACTTTGACTATATTGATGCCCAAGATGAAAACTTTTTTGTAGGTAGCGTTGAGTTAGGGTACCAGTGGTAGATAGATAAAAATGAAAGAGTATACAAACAAAATGATAAAGGGTGTTGCGGTCAATGCGTTGGGCGTGATTCCAAAACTACTTCGACCCCTGTATTTAATTTTATTTTCAAGAGCATTGGGTATTGAAAAGTACGGGTTGTATATTTTGGTTACAGTATTTGTAGAGGTCTTTGCAAAATTTACCATTATGGGTACCAATGGCGGTATTTTGCATCTTATGAGTTTTCTAAAAGATCGAAAGCAAGAAAAATTTATTCCAACTGTGATTCACTTATCCGCGATTGGCGTATTCATTTTTGGACTGTTGATTGCAAGCCTGTTGTATTTCTTTGCTCCTTGGGTTGCGCATTCTGTTTTTGACAAGCCTGAGATTACTGATGAGCTTCGATACTTTGTATGGATTTTGCCAGTGATCAGTACAGCCTATGTATATGCAGGGGCTTTGCGAGATACAATGAATATGAAGTACGAAGTGCTCAATCAATCGTTTTTAGAGCCATTGATCATTCTCATCTTTGGCTTGATTTTTATTCATTTTTTTGGAGTGATGGGTTTGGCATTTGCATATATTCTCGCGCATACAACAACTACAACGATTATGTGTGCGGTAACAAAAAAGATTTATGGACCGTTTGTTTGGGCCAAAGAAGTTATTTTCTTTCCTTGGAAGAAATTTTTACGAGATAGTTTTTATTACTTTGGTATGCGGGGTTTGAATCTTTTAAAGCATCAAATGGATGTATTTATTGTAGGAAGATTTTTTACGCTCAAAGATGTGGCAATTTATTCAGCAGCCCTAGAGATATCTGCTGCAATCAAACGGTTGCGCTTTGTTTTGGAACCTATTTTAATGCCCGTTGTTCAAAGTATAGAAAAAGCAGGCATAAGTTCTCAAGAAACCAAACGGTATCTGTCTTCAATTTTACGATATTTATCGTATCCATGTTTACTTGTTATTGGATTTTTAATGATCAAGTCGAAATTTGTTCTTTCTTTCTTTGGACCCAACTTTACACAAGGGGTGGATCTTGTTGTTATTCTTGTTTTGGCGCAATATTTTTTCTCTGTTTTTGGTATTTTAGAAGCTGTTCTTTATATGTACGGAAAAACACATGTAGCGTTTTTGCATAATATTTATCTTCTTGTTTTAAATGTATGTCTTTTGATCGTTCTTATACCTCAGTATGGCCTGATGGGTGCTGCACTTTCAACCTTGATCGCAGTGTTTGTGGTTGGCTGGTTAAATGTATACAAGCATTATACGATCAAAGGGTATATTCCGTTTGTCTCATTCTTTGCAAGACATGTGACAATTTTTTCAGTTCTAATGGCTATTCTTTTTGTATTTCGAAAAACGTTTTTGCAAAATGAAATTTCATCTTGGATTACAGCTGGATTTTTCGTAGCGACTTTTGGTGGATACATTTTGCATGAACTTAAGCATTCGCTTTCTTTTTCGGATGTTCGAAAGGTGGCTTCGTGAAAGTTGGATATGTTGCGACCACAGTGTTTCCTCACTACTGGGTGGATACACAACAAGTTGTAAAAAATGCCAATGCGTTATCACTGGCTGGGTGTGAAGTGGATCTTATTATTCCTAGAAAATGGGACCGGTATTTCTTTTCCTCTAATGAAAAAAGAAAGAAGATATTATCCGATTTTTATGGTGTTGATATTCAGTTTAACTTGATGCAAATTCCACATATTCCTCCAACGCAACTTCACTTGCAAAAAATTCCACATGGCATGTTAATTCCTCTACTTACATTTTTTAAAAAATACGATGTGATTTATACACGCGCTTTTTGGACGCTTGCTATGTGTTCACTGTTTGGGATCCCTTGTGTTCTTGAAAACCATCGTTTGTTAAAAGACCATTATCAAACATATTACAAAATATTTTATGCATGTTTACAATCAGGTGCATTAAAGGGAGTTGTAACCAATGCGCAGGTAATTTCAGATCACTACACTTCTATTGGTGTACCTTCAAATAGAGTCTTGACGGCACATAATTGTTTTGATCCAGAAGATGCGCTTCCTGTATTGACAAAAACCGATGCGAGGAAAAAAATCGGGCTTGATAATCAAAAAAAATATATTTGTTATGCAGGTAATATTCGTAGGTACAAAGGAATTGAACTTATCATTCAAATGGCCAAGGAGCTTCCCGAGTTTACATTTATAATTTGTGGAGGTTACCCACAAGATGTCGAAGATGCAAAGGCGCTTGCAAATACATATGGTGTAACCAATATGGATTTTCGTGGCTTTATTCAAGTGGCTGATTTGAGCACGTATCTTTACGCCGCAGATTTTTTGCTTATTCCTCCATCTGCAAAACCTTTTGAGCAGCATAAAAAGACTGTACTGCCCATTAAAACCTATACGTATCTATCCATAGGGAGGCCTATTTTAGCGCCCAAGATGGGCGACATCGAAGAGGTTCTTCATGATGGTAAAAACGCGATTCTACTTCCTCCTGATAACCTTTTGGAAATTACAAAAACAATACGCGCCTATGCACAAGATGAAGCAGCGCTTATCCAAATTTCAAGACAGGCATTAGAAGATGCGCGTTTGTATACTTGGGAAACCAGAGGTCAGAATATTAAAGCGTTTTTAGAGGCCGTTTTATAGTGATTTAAGAGTTAGTGGTGACGGAACCGGATCTTTTCCCTTCTACCTACGTTCTCGCCCACTTAAGGCTTGCTCACGTACGAATGTACGCTCCGCCGCCTCAAGGAGCTGCGGCCTCGGTAGAATGAAAATTCTCTCGGTTCTCTTATCCGAAGATGTTTCCATCTATGGTTAAAACACTTTAGTTTGATGAAAACCAATCAATGAAATTTTCAATGCCTTTTTGAAATTGTGTAGAAGGTTGGTAGCCTAAATACTTTTTGGCTTTATCAATATTTGCGTAGGTTCGAAACACATCTCCGGGTTGCATAGGACACATTTTTTTCTTTGCCTTTTTCCCCACAGCTTTTTCAATGGTCTCTACCATTTGAGACAGTGAAATTGTTTGGTTTTCTCCAAGGTTAAATATTTCATACACGTTTTGATTTTTTTCAAGATAGGCTACAGACATGATAATGCCATGAACAATATCATCAACATAGGTGTAGTCACGTTCTGTTGAGCCATCACCAAAGAAAGGAATGGGCTCATCATTTTGAATCATTTGTGTAAACTTGTGTATTGCTAAATCAGGACGTTGTCGAGGCCCGTATACCGTAAATAGACGTAAGATGGCAACGTCTAGTTGATAAAGGTGGTGATAAACATGACAAATGACTTCACCAGCTTTTTTTGTTGCGGCATAGGGTGAAATGGCAAAATCTACAACTTGCTTTTCATGAAATGGAACCAGATCAGAGTTTCCATAGACTGATGAAGAAGAGGCAAAGATGAATTTTTTGATATGATGATTTTTGGCTTGTTCTAATAAAACGTTTGTACCACGCACATTAACGTCTTCGTAAAGTAAAGGGTTTTGAATCGAAGGACGAACCCCTGCCATGGCTGCAAGATGAATGACGCAGTCAATATTTGTTGAAGAAAAAACTTCTTCCATCTTTTTTTCATCACGAATGTCGTATCGATAAAGTGTAAATAGTGGATTGGCTATTATGTTTTTAATGTTTTGTTCTTTGATTGATGGGTCATAGAAGTTATCAAAGTGATCAATGCAAATGACTTTGTTACCAAGAGAAATAAGTTTTTCGCAGAGATGAGAGCCAACAAAACCCGCACCCCCCGTAACTAAAAGTGTTTTCATTATTTACTCTTTAACAGCGTAAAAATCGTCGTAATCCGCAATAGCCTTTTTGACTTTAACTGAATCTGCTTCTGTGATGATACCAAAAGCTACTGCATTACCAGGATCTTTGTCGAAAAATTTCATATAATCTTCTTTAATGTTTCTTTTTTCTGTAACCCACTTGCCTACATCTTCACTTCCAACACGAATCGTAATTTGAGGATTATCTAGGCGAGAATGAATAACATGCTCAACCTTACCTTCGGGTGTCCATACATACTTAATGGTTCGAACAGAAAACAAACTCTTTTTAAAAACAACGTAAACTCCTGCAGCACAATCATTGAGTTTTGTTTCAGGATTTGCACCTTCAGGATGTTGAATAACGCGCCATTTCCAAGTCAGATAGGGACGATGCTTTACAGACCAACCGCCACGCTTAAAAAGTTGAACAAATTGCCCTTCGTTGTCTGCGTGAAGGTACAAATTATCTCCTTCAGAAGCGATTGAATAGACATCATTGATCGCATTTTCTTTGTCTCTTACGTGCCAGCCACTCTCATTAAATGTGCCAACTTTAAAGCGGTTAAAATTTTCCAATAAGTACTGGTCCTCAGCATGAGCTGATAGGGAAAAAAGAACAATAGAGAATAATATCATGCGAAAAAACATAAGGCTTATGGCTATCATACTTAAAAGCACCCTTCAAGCAAGTTAAACGATAGAGCTTTACCATTTGTCACGTCTTCTGGCGCCTGTTGCAGGGCGTTTAGGGTCAAGAAACTTGGCTTCGATTATGTACAATAAAAGGGGATTCGTATAGGGTGTCACTTCACATGAAAAGATCTATAGTCATTGTTGCTGCAGGTGCGGGTTCAAGAATAGAATCCTTGCGTGGTGATGTTCCAAAGCCACTTGTGAGGCTTTGCGGTCTTTCTCTGATTGAGCGTAGCATCAAAAGTGCGAAGCGTTTTGGATATGAACATGTCGTGATTGTCGTGGGATACCAAGCCAATGAAATTCGGCATGCACTTGGAGATGGACAGAAACTAGGTGTCCAAATTGAATATGTTCATAATGATGAGTGGAAAAAGAAAAATGGAGTCTCACTTTTATGTGCAAAAGACAAAATCATTGGCGATGAATTTGTTTTGTTAATGTCAGATCATGTTCTTGATCAAGCGTTTTTTACATTGATTGACGAGGTTGAGCTCGGTGAAGATGAGCTTGTTCTTTTAACAGATTCAAAGGTAGACCAGATATTTGATTTAGATGATGCCACCAAAGTTCAAATTCAAGGTGATCGAATTCAAAATATTGGCAAAGAGATTAAAGATTATCAGGTTATAGATACAGGCGTATTTATCATCTCTCAAAAATTCTTTAAACGCCTGCAGTCACTACTAGACAAAAATGACGATGTTTCATTGTCCGAAGGTGTGCACGCATTGGTCCAAGAAAACAAAGCAAGAGTCAAGGATGTAGGTTTGTTATGGTGGCAAGATGTTGATACACCTGAGTCTTATCAATTTGCTGAAAGATCACTTCTTAAGAAACAAATAAAATCAACCGATGTTTTTGTAGCAAAACACTTTAATCGACCGATTTCTCTTTTCTTTTCAAGGTATTTACTTCGAACACCACTCACGCCCAATCAAGTCACATACATCAGCCTTCTATCCGGATTGATTTCACCCTTCTTTTTGGTCAAAGGTACGTACTTTGGTTTGATGCTTGGAACATTCTTTTATCACTTTGCTTCTGTACTTGATGGCTGCGATGGGGAAGTTGCAAGGCTGAAAATGATGGAATCTACAGGCGGAGAGTGGGTAGATACCATCATTGATAATCTTACACATATTCTCTTTGTGGGAGGTCTAAGTTACGGGCTGTTTATATACCTTGATCGAATTTGGCCTTTATTTCTCGGCGTAATTTCTGTCGCTAGTATTATGGCCGTTCTTTGGATTATGTTTGGCTACATTAAGAAAAAGGGCCGAGGAACTTTACTTGCCTTTGATCAGGGCTTTGAAAAAGATGCAAAAGGAAAATCATCTGTATGGACCGAACTCGCACTTTTATTAAAACCATTGGTACGAAGAGCGACATATGCTTTTCTTTTCTTTTTACTTGCACTTTTTGGACAAGCCAAAATCGTTTTGATTTTAATTACAGTCGCACCTGTAGTAACACTTTTGTTGATTTTGTTATCTGGAGTAAAATCCAATAACCAAGTCGTAAGCGATAGTGATAAGGTAGAGTAAACAAGAGATACATAAGAGTTCATAATATGATGAAAAGATTGATAGAAAAGTGCCTGATATTTTTTCTTCAATCGCCTGTTATTTCGCTGTTTGGTATCGTGCTTGTTACCGTTCCTTCGGTGATGCTCTGCTTGAAGCTTTCACTAGTAAGCGATTTTAAGCGCCTTCTTCCACAACAAAAGCCAAGTGTTGTTTCTTTAAACCGCATTATTGATAAAGTTGGTGGTATTGGTGTTCATGAGATCAAAATTGAATGTGAAGACCCAGAAGCTACGATTTCTTTTATTGAAGCACTTGTGCCTGTGCTTAAAGCTTTGCCAGAAAAGTATGTTCGAATCGTAGATTATCGCATTGACGATGTAAAAAAGTATTTTGAAGAACATAAATATCTTTATGTAGATACGGAAGACTTGCAAACTGTAAAAGATCGGTTGAAAGACAAAATTGAATATGAAAAAATGAAACAAAATCCCTTTTTCTTTGATCTTGAGGGAGAGGAAGTTGGGTTTGACATTTCTGATGTTGAAGAAAAATACAAATCTCAAACACAAGAGCAAGATAAATATTATAAAGGTTATTTGTTTTCACAAGATCATCAAATGGCAGTGGTCTTGGTACATCCTGCAGGCGCTACAACAGGAACAAGTTTTTCCAAAGATCTTGTTTCGACGATTGATAAAGCTGTACAAGGTCTTAATCCAAAATCCTTTCACCCCTCTATGAATGTTGTTTACGGTGGCAAATACCTTAAGGTTTTAAGTCAATATCAACAATTGATTCATGACATGCTTGAAACACTCGGATTGTGTTTGGTTTTTGTTGCACTTGCCATCTATCTATATTTTCGAAGAATTCGTGTGATTTTTTTACTTACATGTACCCTTGCTGCAGGATCTGCATGGGTTTTTGCTTTAGCACAGATTTTTATCGGATCTCTTAATTCCCAAACAGCATTTTTAGGAAGTATTATTGTAGGAAACGGTGTCAATAGTGGTGTGTTTCTTATTTCAAGATATTTAGAAGAGCGTAGAAAGTCTGTTCCCTATTTTAATGCGCTTCAAACAGCAGTTTTGACAACATATGCATCTACATTTGCAGCAGCTATCACAACGAGTATCGCATTTATAGCGCTTAGTTATTCAGAAATTCAAGGCATGAGTGAGTTTGGTTTTATTGGGGGCGTAGGAATGGTTCTGTGTTGGTTGGCCAGCTACACATTTTTACCCGCAGTACTTGTGCTTACGGAAAAATATATTCCTATGCATAAAAATGCATCACAAGTTTCAACAGGATGGACAGGCGTGTTTTCCAAATTAGAATCGCATGTGCGTTCATTCTCTAAGTCCATTGTTGTAGTTTCTATGGTTTTTATACTTGTATGCGTTGTGGCCTCAGTTCGCTTTCTACCCAACTCGTTAGAATATGATTTTTCAAACCTTAAAAACAAATATGATAAATCAAAAGAAGAAGAAGTAAGAAATAGTCGAATGAAAACCATTTTTGGCGAAAGCTTAAACCCTTCTATTATTCTTTTGGAAAGCGATGATCAAGCGGACGGTTTGTGTGAGACTGTAATGAACCTTGAAAACAATTTACCTGAAGATGAAAAAACCGTTGCTTCTTGCAAAATGTTACAGGATTTTGTTCCACAAGATCAAACAAAGAAAATGGCAATCCTTGCTTCCATTCGGGCGCTTCTTGCTGATGATGCTATCAAACCATTTTATAAAAAGCATAAAAAAGAAATTGATGAGCTTAATCAAACCAAAAAATACACTGCCATCACACTTGAATCGTTACCTGAAACTATGAAACGAAAGTATCAAGAGAAAGACGGGAGATTGGGAAGAACTGCATTTGTATATTCGGATAGCAAGTCCAATGTAACGGACGGAAAAAGACTTATCCAGCATACAGATGTATTAACCAATATTAAGCTTAAAGATGGTTCAAGGGTTAGTATCTCGGGTGATTATCCGATTTTTGCTGATCTACTAAAAGCAATCAAGAGAGATGGTCCGATTGTTTCAGTCATGTCATTTTTGTTTGTTGCTCTTTTAATTGTTTTATATTTTAGAAATATAATGGCCATATTTTTTGTAATGGGAAGTTTGATACTTTCAGTGATTGTGATGTTTGGTATTCAGTCTATTTTTCAAATCAAACTTAATTTCTTTAATTACATCGCGCTTCCTGTGACCTTTGGAATCGGGGTGGATTACGCAGTGAATCTCTACAATCGATACAAGCAAGAAGGTCAGGGGCAAATTTTGTATGCACTTCGAACAACCGGAGGTGCGATTGCGCTCTGCTCCATTACGACAATGATCGGATATTTATCCCTTACGCAAGGAATAAACCAAGCCATGGTCTCGTTTGGATGGCTAGCATTTATCGGTGAAGTATCGTGCGTAGTTGCTAGTCTGTGGATGATTCCAGCTTGTATGCACAATTGGGATCATCGAGTGCTTGATAATGAAACAAAGCCTTAATCAATAAAAATTCGCAAGCTTTGTAAGCTTTACATAAATACGCTATAACATGTACATGATGATGCAATTGTTGATTGCTTTTGTTTCGGGAACGTACACAAGTCTTTGGGGAGCATTTAAAGATTCACCTTATGAGACATTTAAGCCAAAGACGTTTCCTCGAAGTATACTTTTTAGTTTGATTATCTATGTGCTTCTTATGGAAGTCTTAGGTCAATCCCTTCGAGTACAGTTATTGTCTTATGTGCAATTATTTTTTCTTGTGATGGGCATTGAGCGTTTTATCAGCGAAATTTATAAAGGATTTTTCCGTATCGAAGATCAAAGTAAGTATTTTATTCCATCGAGAATTACATTTTTTGGAAAACATGTTCGAAGTAATTTTCTTCGTTATGTTGTAGGTGTACTTATTGTTGCCGGTATTTTCGCTCTTACATTTGTGTCTTATCCAATGCAGAAATTTTGGGAATTTTGCCTTGTGGCGTATGTGACTGGTTTGTCAGTTGCCTTTGGAGGTGCGTATAAAGATGCGCCATTTGAGGGCTTTCAAGCACTAAAATTTCAAAGGTCTGGATTTGTGCTTTTGGTTCTTTCTCCGCTTTTTTATTATTTGGGACCTGTGTCCTTGGGATATTTAATTTTTATGAATATAGGTTTGGAACGGTTTGTGGTCGAATATTATAAAACCTATATAAAACGTAATATGTCTGGAAAGTTTAAATCAGATACACAAAGAATTCAAAAGTATTTAGATGAAAGAGAAAGATACCATTACGCTGCATGGCTTATTATTCTTTTGGTAATGGGTTTGTATATTTATGAAATCACAAATGTATGATTATGTGATTGTAGGCTCAGGCATGGGTGGCAGTGCAGCTGCATATGCGCTGACACAAATGGGAAAATCGGTTTTGCTTCTTGAAGCAGGTGGCCGCACATTTTTAGATGATAAAGACTGGGATGGAAAAGAGATTTTGGTTCGTGGTCGATACAAGTCTGATCGTCCAATCGATATTACACAGTACAATAAAACCCAAGAACAGCCTCAGGAAGAGGTGTTAGGTGGAAAAACCATTTTTTATGGAGGGGCGTGTTTTCGCTTGTATCAAGAAGATTTTAGGAAGTGGGACATAAACTCTGAAGACTTTTCTCCATGGTATGATGCTGCTGAAAAACTTTTAGAAGTGCATGGTGAAACATCTGCGGTGCTTCCTCCGAGAGATCATCCATATCCTTATCATCCATCAGCACTGTCTGCGCCAGCAAAGAGAATTCAAAACGCAGCCATTGAGTTGGGTTATCATCCTGTACGTATTCCCATGGCCATCAATACACAAAACCAATCTCGACCGATTTGTATCACGTGTAATACCTGCGATGGATTTCCTTGTAAGATACAAGCAAAAAACGATGCTGTTAGTTGTTTTTTGCAAAAAGCAAATTCAAACCATCTTCAAATTCGAACAGGTGTAATTGCATCTCATTTGGAGTATAAAGGGCAGAAATCTGTTGCACTTTATGTAGTTGATAAAAAAACAAAACAAATTGAAAAAATTGAGGCGAACAATTTTATCATTAGTGCGGGTGCCATTGAATCAGCCGCACTGCTGTTGAGATCAAAAATTCAAGATCAATCCAACCTTCTTGGAAAAAATCTAATGAGGCACTGCAATGCAGTGGTTGGATGTATTTTTCCTTTTCAAACCAACCCCAAGAATGAGTTTCATAAACAAATTGCTATTTTAGATTTTTATCGAGCAAAAGGGGATGAACTTGCTACAGGTGTGATTCAGGATATCTACATGCCTCCAAAAGAAGTTCTTCCATACTTTGTGCCGTTTGGCATTAAAACGATTACGAAATATTTGCGTCCCTATATTCAAAATCTCCTTTGTGTTGCGGAAGATGAGGCAAGAATGACCAATCAAGTTTCGATTTCAAATCAAACCAATGCATACAAAATGCCAGTGACCAAGGTTGTTCATGCATATTCAGTTGGGGATATTGCGCGTAATCAGAAACTTGTTATGCAGGCAAAAAAAGTGCTAAAAAAAGCCGGCGGTCTTGCTTTTTTGGTTCGTAAGATTGATACGTTTTCGCATGCAGTAGGCACAACAAGAATGGGAAAAGATCCAACCAGATCTGTTGTGGATCTTACATGTCGCGTACACTCTCTTGACAATGTATTTGTAGTAGATGGAGGTTTTATGCCTACTTCAGGAGGCGTAAACCCATCATTGACCATTGCAGCCAATGCGTTACGTGTGATTCATCAATTGGAAGGATTTAAACCATGAAAAATGTCTGCTTTGTGGGATGTGGAGATATTGCTAGGCAGCACGCGCAAATGCTACAGGGTAGAGTGGGTCTTTATTTTTATTCAAGAACACAAAAGAGTGCCGAGGATTTTTACCAAGCGTTTAAAGGGGAAGGAATCTTTTTTACATACGTTGACGTGATCAATTCAAAAGAAATTGATGCTGTTGTTCTTTGTTCGCCTCCCGAGGCGCATAAGGGCCAAATTGTTGATGCGCTTGCAGCGGGAAAAAACGTACTGGTTGAAAAACCAATGGTGGTAAATCACAAAGAGCTACAAGATGTCGCAATGTTGGCTTCGCATCATAAAAATCAATTTGTCATGGTGGCTGAAAATTATCATTACAAACCAAGTCTTACAAAGCTTCAAAAAATAATTAAAAGTGGAGTGATCGGGGATGTTCAGGAAATTTATATCAAAAAAATGTTTACGCAAGGTTCAACAGGTTGGAAAGAAAAATACGGTGCTCTTTTTGAAGGTGGCGTGCACTTTGTCGCATTCTGCACTTCATTGATGGACCGCAAGAAACCTACAACTATAGAGGCGCAATTTCCTTCCAAAAAAAATCCTGAGCGAACCAGTCACCTTGTTCTTCACTATGATCAGGGAGTCAAAGCTGTAATTGATTATTCTTGGGAAACTCCGGACATGCTCAAGGGTGTTTTTCAACACAGTTATATTCAGGGCACAAAAGGCAGGATTACATTTGAGTCAAATGGCCTCTACATCATCTCACCAAAGGGATTTCGAATTTGTGATATCAAGGGGTTAAGTGGAAGAGCAGAGATGATGGAAGATTTTTTGGATTGTTTAAAGAACCCTGGGAAAAAACCAGAATACGACGTGTTTGAAGCAGCAAAAGATCTAGAGATTATTTTCGATGCATACAAGCAAGCAAATCGAAACATTGTTGTCTAATATTTGTAAAAGCAAAAAATTAAATACGCTATTTTGATCACATACATATTCCTATCAAAGCGGTCCGCTTCACTTTGTTCGCTACCAACGCTTTGTACGAAATATGTATGTGATCTCCTAGAAATTGTTCTACTTGATTCAAAGAATGTTAGAGAAAAGGGAAAATTGCATCACGCAATTTGTCCTTTTCAACAGTTTTAGTGCGTTATCAAATTTAATCAGGGTATTTGTTTGTTACAATTATAAAGAGTATTTTTATATCAATAACAAAATATAGCAACATCACTGAATAACTATGATTGATTGTCGTACGAGCGACTTGGTAGTCGAGCCAAAGGCGAGCGAACGGAGCGAGGTAGGCAAACAATCATAGTATTATTGAAATGTATTAGATTATGCTTTAAGAAATAAAGTTGAAATTAAGTTGGCGCTTAAAAAGATTAGCCTCAATGGGTTGAACTTTAATGCCCTGTCCAAAGACAAGTTTTTTACCTTTGCCGGTAAACGCATGATCAACAGATTTAAATCGATACCCTTTGGTTCGTAAATGTTGCTCTGAAACAAATCCCTCAATGCCAAACTCTAGTGTTTCGGCAAACAAGCCTCGCTGAATCACGCCCGCTACAACCGCATCAAAGCTTTTGTTCATTTGTGTTTTGATGAAACGAATGCCTTTGATTTTTTTCATTTCACGCTCGATCAAAAGCGATTTTCGGTCTTGTTTGGAGATATGAACGCATACATTTACAAGCGTATTGTAACTTTGTGGGAAGATGGGTTTACGAAGATCATGTCGAAGTAAAATCTTTTTGATCAATCGATGAATCAGTAGATCAGCATATCTTCGAATTGGAGACGTAAAATGTGAATAATGCTCAAAGCCAAGTCCATAGTGTCCAAGCTTTTCAGTATCATACCGTGCTTGTGCCATTGTTCGTAAAAACAAGTATTGAATTTGGGTTGCAAATGGGTGCTCCTTAATATCATCTAATATAGATTGAATTTCTTGTTGGCTTTGAGGTACAGACCATTTATTTTTCTGCTCAAAGATTTGATGGAGCATCTCAATGGTATCCTTCATTTTTAGTGGATCGGGTGATTCGTGAACGCGATAGACGTTTGGGTAATCATGTTGGTCAATGAACTTGGATACGACCTGATTGGCAGCAAGCATGCATTCTTCAATTAAGTGATGTGCTTGGTTTCTTACGACTCTTTGTGGTTTGGGGTCGTTTTCAAAGTATCGAAATTCAGGCATGTCAAAGTCAACAGCTCCTTGAGATATACGGTGCTGGTATAGCGCTTGGGTCATCTTGGATAATCGTTGTAGAGAGTCTTGATAGACAGGTTCCATCTCCATTTTTCCATCGAGCATTTGTGCGACTTTTGTGTATGTAAGGCGCGCTTTGGATTCAATGATTGCTGGCAGAATTTGTACAAGAATTGGGGTGTGGTTTTGATCAAATCGTATTTCTACAACCATGGCATGCTTTTTTTCAAACGGACGAAGTGAACAATGATGGTTGCTTAAAATCTCTGGTAGCATGGGAACAACTCGATCTGGAAAATAAAAACTATTTCCTCGTTCACATGCTTCAAGATCAAGTTTTGAATTGGCTTTGACATAAAAACTTACGTCTGCGATCGCGACCCACAAGTGGTTGTTTTCATCCATCCATACAGCATCATCAAAGTCTTTTGCGTCTTCTCCATCGATTGTCACAAATGGCATATCCGTTAAATCTTTGCGCAAGGTTTCAACCTCGTCTTTGGTGCTAACCTCATGTGCTTCTTTGTCGGCTGTTTCGGAAAAATTTTGTTCAAGTCTGTATTCATGAATCAAAATATCTGTATCAATGTGTGGTTCAGAGATATTGCCAAGTTTTTTTACAATTACAACGTTGGGGTGTTTCGGGCTTCTGCCTTTTTCTAATCTTGCCAAAACAATGTCATCTTGAACAAATTGATATTTTTCTACCATTTCGCGTGTGAGATCAAACGCATCTCTTTTGCCCCAAGGGCAAAAAAACCATTTTTCATGAAAAGGATATACGACACCCAACCATGTTTGGTCTGTTTCAGGAATGATTTGAACAACTCGGCCTTCTTTTTTGGGTCCAATTCGATCAGGAAGAATCTCAACCTTAACCAAGTCTAGGTGTGATGCGTTTTTTAGGTTTTTTTGAGATATAAAAACATCATCGTCAAGGGGGTTTTCTGGTACACAAAACCCAAATCCTTTTTCGTGAATTTCAATTCGCCCTACAACAAACTCATCATCTGTAAAAGTTGATAACGTATATTTTTTATTTTTTTGTAAAACAATGTCTTTGCCTCGAACCATCTCTTTAAGAATTTTTTTGGTAATGTCCTTGCTTTTGCCTTTGATGTAAAGACCTTTACAAATTTCAGAAAAAGTAGCGCCACCTTTTTTTTGTAAAAAGGCGATGATTTGTTTTGGTGTTATAAATGACACGTTTATTTAGGAATGACCGGATAAGGTTTTCGAATTAGCAAGTAAGTGCCGATTGCAAACATCAATATGCATGCATATTGTGCAAATGTGAGCGAGCCCATGCGTGATTCTTGTATACGTAAGAAATCAAATCCAAATCGCCCCACAGAATATATGACAAAAAATATTGCTATAAAGTAGCCATGGAAAGGTTTTAATTTTGTTCTTTTGTCCACAAGTACCAATACAATCCAAATAAAACCCAGCAAAAGCGCATCGTATAAGCCTAAATCGTGACGCGTGCCCCCGGGAAACTGCACGCCTAAAAAAAAGTCAGTCATTTTTCCCGGATGATCATGGACTAAAAAACAACCAATACGACCAAAAAACCATCCTGGCACATATCCAAATGTAACAACATCAGCATAGGGTAAAAATGGAAGGCTTTTTCTTCGAAGATAGATCCAGCATCCTATTGCTGCACCGATGGTTCCGCCCATGGAAGAAAGGCGTGTTCGAAAGTCTAAAAATTCTCTAAAATCTGTAAATAAAATTCTTGGCTCATAAAATGCGCTGTCAAAAACATGCGCGCTGATCAGTCCAACAAAGATGCAAATCATAACGATACTTTGTATAACTCGGACATCCAAACCTTGTGACAGGGTTCGTTTTTTCACAAGATGATCACCCACCAAAAAGCCGATGGCAACCATCACACCGAAAATTTGGATGGGTAGGCCAAAAATCTTGGGAAGTTCAATGGTAAAATAAGGAATCATTAGATATCAGCAAAATAACGAGGTTTACGGCATTTATCAATATCTTTCACTGTTTTTGATGCCATGCCCAAGCAGTTGTCAAAATCGTTTCAAGGTCAGACCATTGTGGTTCCCAGCCCAGGACTGTTTTGGCTTTCTGATGGCTTGCAATGAGTGTTGCTGGGTCTCCCGGACGTGGATTCTTGATTTCAAAGTGTACTTTTTTTGTAAGTATTTTCTGAGCAGCATCGATGATTTCAAGAATGGAATATCCACCTTCTGTTCCGAGATTAAAGATGTTGTCAGTCATTTGGCTTTGAATCATTTGCTCCATAAGAAGATAATGTGAGTGGGCAAGATCTATCACATGGATGTAATCACGCACACATGTCCCATCTCGAGTGGAAAATTGATTGCCAAAAATATGGAGCGGCTTTTCCTCTAGAATTGATTTGATAACATTGGGGATTAAATGCGTCTCTGGTTCGTGGCATTCGCCAAGCTCTGCATCAAAATCTGCACCACATGCATTGAAGTATCGAAAAATACCTGCATTGATCTCTTTGTCATGGTGTTTTTTAAGAAGAATATCTTCAAATTTTTTCTTGGTTTCGCCATAAGGATTGACAGGACTTCTTGGGTGGTCTTCTTTTATAGGTATATGCAGAGGTTCTCCGTACACCGCCGCAGTCGAAGAAAAGATAAAGTTTGCGATACTAGACGATATGCAAGTTTCTAGAAATGCATTTGCACGTGTCACATTATAGTCTTCATACATTTGTGGAAAGGCAACTGATTCTGCCACCAACGCTTTCGCTGCACAATGTATAACGCCCATAGGCTTGTGTCTGGCTAGATAGTCTAAAACAAGTGGTGTATCAGCGATGTCTGTGTGTAAAAAATCTTTAAGGTAGTGACGCAATTCCTTTTTTGGTTCGACTACATCAAGGCCAAATACATGATACCCTTTCTGGGTAAAATATTTTGTAAAATGCGATCCAATATAACCTGATGATCCAGTGATAAGTACTGATTTGGTATACATTTTTCTTTTGTACAGCATGATGAAAAAAATCAAAAAGATAAAATTATTTTGCGACAGGTTCAGGAAAGCGTGGCCATTGATCCATTGGTGTGGCTAGGCATTTTTGTGAGACTTGTAAGGCTTCAGCTATAACTTGGTCCATATCTAGGTAGCGATACGTAGCAAGTCGCCCAACAAAAGTAACATTTGAGAGCGATTGGGCTTTTTCCACGTACTGATCAAGTGCGCTTTTGTCTTGGGCCATACGAATAGGGTAGAACGGAATGTCAGTTTTGGTAGCTTGCTTGCTGTATTCTTTGAAATACACAGTTTTTTCATGTGTCTCCCAAGGTGCAAAGTGTTTGTGTTCTGATATGCGCGTGTAAGGAATTTTTTCTTCACAGTAATTAACAACCGCGTTGCTCTGATAGGTTTGGTTTGCATAATTTTTCTCAAACATTAAGGAACGATAAGGAAGTTGTCCAAACTCATAATCAAAGTAGGCATCCAGTGGGCCCGTGTAAAAAATGTAATCATACTTCTTTAAATTTTGAGGAAAGTCTGAATTGTAATGGACAGTGATTGCATCATGGGCGATAAGCTTTTCAAAAATTGGTGTATACCCAAATTCCGGAATGCCTTGGTAAAGCGAATTATAGTAATTGTCATCATCAGTAAATCGAACTGGAATTCTCTTTAAAATTGAAGCAGGCAATTCTTTGGGTTCTACACCCCATTGTTTCTTTGTGTATCCATAAAAAAAGTTTTTATAGAGGTCATGGCCAATAAACTTTAGCGCTTGCTCTTCAAATGTTTTAGGCTCAACAATCGTTGCATCACTTTGTTCTGTAAGAAATAATTTAGCTTCTTCGGGTGTAAAATTTTTATCAAAAAATAAATTTATGGTTCGTAAGTTGACTGGAAGTGGGAATTCCCCCTTTGCAGTGACTGCTTTAACCCTATTAATATAGGGTTTCATAGGTGTAAGATGGGAAATATAGTCCCAAATTTCCTTTTTGGAGGTGTTAAAAATATGAGGGCCGTAGACATGCACCATTACATTGGTTTGTTTGTCGCGCTCAGAGTAACAATTGCCACCGATATGGGATCGTTTTTCAAAAATATCGATTTTGTACTTTTGTATTTTGGCAAGTTCAGATGCAATAATGCAACCAGAGAAACCCGCACCAGCGATCGCAATCTTTTTCACGAAAATATCCTATCGCAAAGCATCCCAAACAACAAAATATTCATGGAAAGAGGGTGTGATTTAAGGTAGAAGAAGGCCTATCCATGACCAAGAAATTTGCTATTTTTATTCCTGTTAAAAATGAAGAAGCCAATATTGAGCGTTGCTTAAACTCCATTCTGCATTCTGCCAAAGATCATGTAGAAATTCATGTTTACGACGATTTATCCACAGATAAAACATCTGAGATGCTTGCAGAATATCAAGAAAAACATACCAACATTCATGTTGGAAAGGGTTTTGGAAAAGGCCCCGGTGTTATTCGTAATTTTGTTCTAGATAAAATAAAATCACAATATATCATTTATCTTGATGGCGATATTGAAGTGCAAGAGGACTGGTTTGATCAGGTTAAAAAATCTACCGCTCTTATGAATGAAAAAATTGTTGCAGTAGGTGGTGCTCAAAGAATTCCCAAAAATGCAAATGCCATGGAAAATTTCCATGGAGCGCTCCTTCAGGCTTGTTCAGTGATGTCTGATCATATTCATGAACATAAAGAGATGAAAGAAGTCGACCATAACCCATTGTGTAACGTTATCTATGAACGACAAAAGCTTATCGATGCAGGTGGGTTTGATGAAAACCTATGGCCCGGTGAAGATCTAGATATGGATATTCGACTCAAAAAATCTGGGTATCAATTATTCTACAACCCTGAAATGGTTGTGTACCATCATCGACCAGATACCGTTGAAGAATTCCAAAGAATGCTTGTGAAGTATGGAAAAGCACAAGCCTATATGATGAAGAAACATGGAATGACCCAAAAACTTCATCTTGTACCTATTATATCGTTCTTGGTTCTTATTTTATTGCTTCTTAATCCGTCGGTGATTGCAAGCTTTTTGCTTGTTGGATTGTTTTTGTTTTTTACGCTTCGAACCAATAATATTTTATATGGCCTTGCATTTCCTTTTTATGCAATCTACAGCATAGGTTCATGGAATTATGGATTTATCAAAGGATTGTTTTCTAAGTAAGTGCTTATTGTATTTGGATCGTTGAAACGCCACTGCGGTTTTGTAACGTTAGTATTGTATCTACATTTTTTAATGCACTTTCACGATGTGAAATGATGAGCGTTGTAATGTTCTGTCGAACTTCGTCGAGTGTTTTAACAATATTTTTCTCGGTGAGGATATCAAGATTGGAAGAAAACTCATCTAGTAATAAAAGCGATGGTTTGCTTAAAAAAGCTCTCGCAATACAAAGCCTTTGTTTCTGTCCTGAAGATAAATTAGAAAGGTCTTCGGTGAGTTTATATGAAAGAAGATCAGCACTGGCAAATTCTTGCAATTGAACGGCTGTGAGGGCATGAAAAATCTCTTCGTCCGATACAAAATGATGCGAGCCATACAATATATTCTCTTTCAGTGTTCCCTCAAAAAGAAAAGGCTCAGGTCCAACATATCCAACCGATATAGGATGTTTGGCAAAAAAGTTTTGAGATTGTTCATGATTGATAAGTATGCTACCCGAAGTAGGTTTTTCATATCCAAGGATTAGTGAAAACAGTGTGGACTTTCCAACGCCACTTTCACCAGTAATACCTACGCATTGACCGGGCTTGATGGTAAACGTGAGATCTTCAAAAAGCGTCTTTTTGTTATATGAAAACGATACATGGTCAAATGCAATTTGAACTGGCGTGTTTTGTACTGATAGAATGTTTTTTGGCGACTCGATTTGGATATGTTGGCCGTGTGTGGGTGATGCGTAAAAATGCAGTGCCTCATCGTGATGCGGTTTGAAGATTTGCAATTGACCAAAATAATGAATTTCGCTGGTTAAGAATTGAATGTATCTCATGAACAAATACAAAAATGAAATGCTATTTAATATTTGGTTTTTAAATGTAAACTGACTTGTATAAAAAATTGCTACGATCATTAAAAGCCCTAAAAATGGTGTCATGCTAGAACTAAAAGAAGTTAAAAGTGTAGACTGATGAGCGTTTTGAAAAATATCCTTATTTTTCTCATGTAGTTTTTGTTTTTCAAAACCAGTCATTTTAGACAGGCTTATGTAAAAAAAGTTAGAACTTATTTTTTGAATATATTGAGTGATGAGTTGGTTTTGGTGTGGAATGACATCAGCATACTTTTTTGCAAATTTGGTTACAATTTTGGAGAAACTTCCTATTAATAGAGTAAGAGCAATACAAATCAAAGCTTGTTTCCAAGAAATTAGAAACATATAAAGCAAAAGCAAACTTATTAAAAATCCAAACGAAACAAATAAAATAAGAACCGCTAGGTATTGACTTGAGTGATTAAAAATAGTTCCATTTAAATGGTTAACATAAGTGGAGCTTAAGGGGGGGTGATCTAAAAACCGATCAAAAAGTTTTTCACGAAGCAGAAGAATGCCTTTATGCTTAATAATATTTGAGGTGTAGTGCATAAAAAACTCTACAAAAAGTCGTATCAAAGCAACCAAAAGTAAAAAAAAGCAAAAGCTTTGTAGGCTTAAATTGTTATTAATCCACGTAAAAGGAGATGATGAGGTTTGCTGTACGAGTCCGCTAATTTGCAGGTAGCTCTGCATCAAGACTGCTATTGCAAGTTCTAGAGCACTAAATAAAACAGTTGTAACAATATTAAGAAAAAAAATGCCTTTAAGTTTTTTATAAAAATTCCAGTGTGATAGCATGTGATGTCTGCAAGCTTATTGTTTTTTGTACACAATGGCAAGATGTGAGTATTGATTTAAAAATTGGATAAACGCCCCAAATGCAAATAAAAATTTCAGTAGTCATCCCAACCTACCAACGAATTGATATGCTTAAAACTTGTCTATTGGCGTTAGATGAGCAAACAATTCATCCTGCTTTTTATGAAGTCATCGCAGTCGATGATCAGTCACCAAATTTTCAGGAGAAAAAGGAGGTCATTGAGGGGCACCCCTACCAGTACAGCTTTCAATTGATTTTGGCTCCGAAAGGAGGTCCTGCAAAGGCGCGAAACCTTGGTGCAAGGCTTGCCAAAGGAGATGTGGTTGTATTTTTAGATGACGATACCATTCCAACGCCAACTTGGCTTGAAGAGATTTTGAAGGCATTTGAGAAGTCTTCCCATGCAGGTATTGGTGGGATGACATACAATGTAAAAACAAAAACACTTTCAGAAAAACTCCTTCATCATGTCAATCACCTTCACTCACCAACAGATCCGGTTTCTCAACAAGTTACTTTTTTGGTTACGGTCAATGCGGCATTTCAAAAAAGGGTTTTTGAAGAAATAGGCGGTTTTGATGAGGATTTTAAACTTCCATGTGGTGAAGATATTGATTTCGGTTATCGCGTACGAAAAAAAGGCTACACATTGGGTGTCGCGCAAAATGCAGTTGTACTTCATCACCAAAGAGATACGCTTAAAGGGATGTTTAAAAATTGGTACCTTTATGGCAAGGGTATTTATCGATGCCAGCATAAGCATCAAAAGGAGCTTTCCCAGCTTGACTCCTATTCGGATACAACGCTACTAGGGAATAAAAAGCTTCTTAAACATGTCAACGATTACTTCGGGTTGTATGCATCACTATGGAAAGACCCAGAGATCTCTTGGTGGGAGTTTCTGCTGATTCCTAATTTGCATGTGGTGAATTTTCTCTACTACTTGGCAGGTCGCTTTAGCGAAGCAAGGCTCCTACGCGCACAGTCCTAAAACGTATTTACCTTGATCAATAGCCTGTGTAACAGCGTTTTGTTTGCAATGTAGCTGAAATCATTATAGCTTTGCCATAAGATCCACATGAAAATAAGGATAGGTTGATATGGGAAATATGACATTTAGTGGAAAAACCGTTCTAGTAACTGGTGGCACAGGTTCATTTGGCAAAAAATTTGTTCAACACTTACTTGAAAACCATTCTGATATTAGAAAAGTCATTGTATTTTCGCGTGATGAATTAAAACAGTTTGAAATGTCAAACCAAGATCCATTTCGTAATTATGGAGAAAAGCTTCGGTTTTTTATTGGCGATGTGCGGGATCTGCCACGGCTTACAATGGCACTAAAAGAAGTTGATATTGTTGTTCATGCTGCGGCACTCAAACAAGTACCTACTGCAGAGTACAATCCATTTGAATGTATTAAGACCAATATTTTGGGTGCACAAAATGTAATTGAAGCGTCACTTGCTTCCCCTGTTCAGCGTGTTGTAGCGCTTTCCACCGACAAAGCGGTTTCTCCCATCAATCTTTATGGTGCAACCAAATTGTGTTCAGACAAGCTGTTTATAGCCGCCAATAATATCAGAGGAAAAAAAGATATACGTTTCAGCGTTGTTCGTTATGGCAATGTGTTTGGCTCAAGGGGTTCTGTTGTCCCCTATTTTTTGGAAAAAGCCAAAGCAAAAGTTTTGCCTGTTACCGATGAACGTATGACAAGGTTTAATATTTTATTGCAAGAAGGTGTTGCACTTGTAGTTCAAGCGATTCAGAACGCATCTGGTGGAGAAATATTTGTGCCCAAAATTCCATCTTATCGAATTACAGATCTTGTTAAAGCCATTGATCAAGACTGCAAAATTGAAATTGTAGGTGTACGACCGGGTGAAAAGATTCATGAAGAAATGATTTCTAATACAGATTCATTTAATACATATGATTTTGGTTCATATTTTGTAATTTACCCTATGGAACAAGGGTTCGCAGGTATTACATACAATCGAGAAGGTGGTAAAAAAGTTGCTGAAGGGTTTCGGTATGCATCTGATTTAAATACCGACTGGTTATCTGTGGATGACCTTAAAGGGCTGATTCAAAAAAATCTTCAAGGTACATTATGAAAGTGCTGCTGGTTGGGTCTGAAGGATCCATCGGAAAACGATATCAATATGTGATTCGTTGGTTGGGCCATGAAGTTCTTCGTAATGATGTTGCATATAAACAAAGTTATACAGGAACTGACTTTGATTGTGTTGTAATTGCAACACCAACTCCAACGCACAGAAAAACAATTCTTGAGTATGCAAAGTATAAAAAACCCATACTTTGTGAGAAGCCCATGCTAGAAAACACAGATTATAGCGACATCGAGCATGTTGATCGCTTGTATATGGTCTGTAACTACAAATATGTCATACCAAAAGGTGCGCACATCTATTATAATTATTTTCATGGTGGGAATGAATCGTTTCAATATAATTTTGCTCAACCTTTGTACATTGATCCAAATGCGAAAATTGAATTACAAAGTCCTGTATACCAACTTCGTTATACTTTTCAGGGTAATACTGTGTCAGTTTCAACCGAAGAACTTCAACAGTCCTATGTCACAATGATGAAAGATTTTATTGATGGCAAATTTGAAAACTTATGGAATGTTGATGATGCTAAAAAAATGAGTCAAATATTACAATCCTATGAATAGTTATATTATTGGTATACAAGCAAGAACAAATTCTACTCGACTTCCGGGTAAGATTTATTATCGGCTTGGAGAAAAGTCAGTTTTGGAGCACAGTTATGACACGTGTAAAAACGTGCTTCCAAACCATTACCGTCCGATTGTTTTAGGGATTGCTTCAGACACAAAGTTAAAAGAATTTGTAAATGAAAAAGGTCTTGATCACTATTTTGCCACTTGTGATGAAAATGATCTCTTGGGGCGTTATCTTGAAGCGGTTCGTGCATGTAAAGCCAAAGGTGTAATTCGTATTACAGCAGATTGTCCCCTGATTGATCAACAATGGATTGAGCGTGTTGCCACAGCGCTTCTTAGCCATGACTATGTGACCAACACAACCCCTCGAACAGTCATCGATGGGGATGACGTGCAGGCAATTTCAGCCAAGGCCTTAGAGTGGTATGCCAAAACACTAAAAAGTGAAGAACACTTGTTTTATCATCTAGAACACGACCCGAGCATACGCCGCCTGTTTGATGATCAGGGATTTTCCTACCAATCTTTATTTTCTCAAGATACAATGATTCCCAATCCGTACCACCCCGATACTAAAATGTCGGTTGATACGATAGAAGATTTAGAGAAAGTTAGGAAAATATATGAAACTTCAAAGCCGCGCTGAAAAAGTACTCGCACAAAAAAGCACTGGAACCAATTCTAAGAGACCTTCGCAATTTGTCGATGGTGTCTATCCTACCCACATTGTCAAAGCAGATCGATGTTACGTATGGGATGAGGATGGCAATAAACATATCGATTTTATTTCTGGGTTGGGTACACAAAGTCTTGGATACAATCATCCTAAAGTCAATGAAGCGGTACTCAAGCAATTAAAAAAGGGAATCAATACAAGTTCACTGCCCGATGTCATCGAAGTTGAATGTGCAGAAATGATTTGCGATGTTTTTGGAGTTGATAAAATTCGGTTTTTAAAAACAGGTAACGAAGCAACCGCTGCTGCAATCCGTATTGCACGTAGTTTTAATCAAAAACCACAAGTAATATCCGAAGGATATCACGGCCATCATGAAATGTTTACAAGCCTGACGCCGCCATCCATTGGTATCAAAGATGCATTTAAAATTCAGAGTGAATTTACAATTTCTAACGACACCTCGTGCTATATCACTGAATCATTGTACTTAGATGTGTCGGATCAATACAAAAATACGCTCACAAAAAAGTTGCAGGCATGTAAAGATCAGAATGTAGTTACAATTTTGGATGAAGTGGTTACGGGTTCACGTGTTCCTGAGCTTTCGGTCAACAAATGGTGGAAACTTGATGCAGACATTATTTGTTTAGGTAAAGGCATTGCCAATGGATATCCACTTTCAGTTGTGGCAGGAAAAAAAGAAATCATGGATTGTTCTGAATACTTTGTTTCTTCTACATTTTCAGGTGAGGCGATCTCGCTTGCTGCATGTATGGCAACTATTAAAGAAATACAAAGTAGAAGTCTTAAAGCTTTGTTTTCTCAAGCCAATCAGTTCATGGAAGATTTTAGTAAAATTGCAAATCCTATTGGGACAACGCTAGAAGGCTATGGGACGCGCGCAATGCTTAACACGACACATCCGCAAACAGGACTTTTGATGCAGGAGTGTATTAAAAAAGGTGTCATGTTGGGTAAAGCATTTTTCTACAACTTTTCTCACATGGAAGAAAATATTGACCAACATGTGCTTTCTGTTGTTCAAGATGCGGTAGATCGAATTCAAAAAGGAAAAGTATCGCTTGAAGGCAAGGTTCCTCAAGAAACGTTTAAACGATAAAACCTACGCAACCCAATCCTGAATTTCAGAAAGGTTTTGGAAGACTATGTCTGCTCCAGCAGAAAGAAGTTCATTTTTGGAAAAACTTCTCTGTAGAGCTATGGTGTCTAGATTTGCAGCTTTTGCGGAGCGTA
>JAGRAZ010000119.1 GCA_020434345.1 Bdellovibrionales bacterium | reverse complement strand
GATTAGTCAGCATTTTTTTATTAGGATTATTCTTAATTCCAATTGGACTAAGTATCGAGTTGTTTTACAAAGTAGACTGGAAGATTGTATTACAGAATTCTTCTATCGAAGGATTTGTAAAAAATCATTATTGGAGCATTCTAGTTGGGCTACTGATTTTTTTACTGTTCCAGTCATTCCTTGAACAAATGATGCATAAGGAAAACAAAAGTATTACCATGTCCCCTCTCTTGATCAAGTGGCCAAAAAGCAAACCATTTAAGATAATCTATATTTCAGTTGCGTTTTTTCTTTTCCTAAAGTATACAACATGGTTTGCAAATAGTGTTTATCCTCAAATATCTCAAAATTTAGGTGGTGGAAAACCACTGATAGTTAGGTTTTTTGACGTTAACTCTCAAGGATTAAGTGCTACATCTCTTATAAAACAGGATTCAACTGCAAATTTAGATTCAAGTCTATTCCAGATAATCTTTGATGATGGATCATCTCTGGTCATAAGTCCTATAGATGAAGAAAAGAAGATCTATAGAATCAAATCTTCATTCTTTGATGGTTTTGAGGTAATTAATGGTAAATAGACTGCGAATTAAGGAAACGTCACCCAACAAATAAGCACCAAAGCGAGGCGCAGACCGTACCGACTACGCCAAAGGCTTCGTCGGCCAGAGAACGTTGGCGCTATGTCTACCTGCGGTAGATAAATATACCTGCGGTGATAAATATGCCAAAGGCAGAGTACGTATAACCGCCACCTGCCAAAGTGCTTCGGGGAAAGCGGAGTTTTTTCGGTGGCAGCGTGTGCACGGCTATAAGTTGGTGGCAATAATGAAAAAACTAAAAAATGGACTTGAGGAAAAATATAGGCCTATTGAGTTTCATCTTGCTTTTGGTTTTTGGTTGTCGAAATCAAAATAAACCGTCAAATCAAGTAGATAAAAGTTTGGCAATAAACGATACCATACTAAATCAAAGTGAACCCATTCTTCGCATTGACAGTACTCTTGAGCTTATAAATACATGTAAAAACAAAACCTATGAAGCAAAGCTTGAAGAATTTATATACTTGGATTCAAATGCTTACTTACTCACAATAACCTCAAAGGATAGTGGCAAAATTTTGTCCTTGGATTTACCGACTGGAAGAACTCACATAGAAAAATGCGGCAATAACTACATTTTATTAAGTTCTGCATGTGGTGGCCCGTGCTCTGGATTGGATTTCATTTTTTTGAAAGAAAAAAGACCTTCGGAGAGTTACATGTATTGCCATATCGCAAAATCGAATGAAAATATAATTACCCACGTTGAAAATGAAGAATTTGAAAATCTTAAAATCCGCAATCTAAAAAACGGCAAAGAAATTACTGTTCATATAGATACATGCGAAAATGTTAGTTCATATCCATGTGATATTACTGAAATAGATATTTCAGGCAGCATGCTTAAGATTGAGTTTGATTCATCAGAAAGAATACCAAGACAAAAGCAGATAAATATAATTGAAATACTCAAATGAATACTGCCACCAACAAATAAGCGCCAAAGCGAGGCGGTGGTTTGCCCCCCTATTAACCGGACACTCCCCCAGTTGCCAACCGCCTACTCCCGCAACAAATACACCTCCCCCGAAATCCGCTGCCTCGTCCTGTCCCTGAATTTGACTTCCAGAA
>JAGRAZ010000118.1 GCA_020434345.1 Bdellovibrionales bacterium | reverse complement strand
ACCTGCTGCCGAATCCACCTTAAACAACAGTAAGTTCGTTTCCTCCAGTTGATGGATGGTTGAGGTCCCTTTTGGGGAAAACAATGCTTTTTTGAGATAGGGCTCAGCCTTTTTATAGTGATGGGTCTTTACATAAAACTGACCCATGATAAAATTTACAATAGAAGTATAGCTGTTTTGATACTTTAATAAGCTTTCCTGTTCAACCATTTCCAAATAAGACCTTTCAGCTTGGTCATATTGTTGAAATGCATAGTAACAATCACCCAATGCATAGGCCAAAAGAGATTTATCATATATCTTGACTGGAGGTTCTGTTGTTAAAATATTTTGTACAAAAGACATGGCTTCTTGCGACCTGCCAAGTTTTAACAAACCTTTTGCGATAGCACATGCGACTGCATAATTTTCACCCACCCGTCTTGAATAGGATTTTTTAAAAAATTCCACACTTTTTTCCGTTTGCCCCAATTCTCTGTAAATCATCGCCAGCCGATAATAAAAGGTGTGGGCAGCGATACTGTCGCAGGTCTCTTCCATGCTTTGTATCATCTCAAGACCATAATACAGTGCATTGTTTAGATTGCCTTTTATCGTACTTATTTCTGCCAACAAATTATAGGTATAATGTAAGTTGCGGAAGCCAATTGCTTTATACTGTCCGATTGCTTCCAGTGCTTCTTCTTCGCTCTCATCCAACTTGCCTTGTAACTTGTGTATTTCTGCAATTTTCCTCAAAGCATCAGTTGCTTGTATTGTGTCACCAACCTGCCCGAACAAAGCCCTGGCTTGTTCAAAGTAGCTTATTATTTCATCATAAGTGCTGTTGCTCCAAAACATGTGGTAAGCCATGGTCATCAATGCTTTTCCTTCTGATGCTTTGTCACCATTGTCCCGATACTTTTGTAAAACCTGCATGAAAGCCTCCCTACCTTGCACCACTTCCCGTCTTTCAAAATGGGAATAACTTATCATCCAGCTACTTTCTTCTATCCATTTTTCATCGTTCAATGCTTCGCTCAATGCCATTGCCTGCTGGGAATAATAAAGTGCGCTATCCAAAGCGGGTTTAAAATCTTCAGGCCTTGCCAAATAATATGAGCATAGCTCCAGCAACAATTTTACCCGGCTGCTATCTGCTGGGGTTTTATATAGCAATACTTTTAGCTTGTCAGGGCTGCCCAAGGTCTGTGCTTGCACCATGACCGGTAAAAGAAAGAATAGAAGCGCACTGAAAAAAGATTGCAACTTGGCCATAAATGTGAGTGGTGTAACTGTCCTGAAAACTTTTTAAAGACAATTATAGTGGCTGTATAATTGGAAGCAAGGTACAGGGATAATCAAGACATTTTATAATACAACTTTATTTCGCTGTCCTATTCGTTGAACAACGAAATAGCGTTGCTTTTTTTTAAAGAAATCACATGTAAGTATAAGATTATCAGATGGTTATGGTATTGGCATCCTGTTTGGCTAATTGAGAAATAACAATGTAGTCATATCCAGAAAATATCAGTTCAACATAGCGTACGAAGAATTCAATGGACATCAACACTATGTAACAGGGTTGCCTGCAAAAGGCGAGAAGGAACTGACTATATTTTAAATGGTATCAATAATTCATAAAATCAAAAAATAGCAATCATGGACACACTTGTAATTCAATCAAAATCCAAGTTTTTTGGAAAGCAAAATTTTTCCTTATTAATCGGCTTATTTATATTGATAATCGGCTCGGTCGCTT
>JAGRAZ010000117.1 GCA_020434345.1 Bdellovibrionales bacterium | reverse complement strand
ATTTTGTAAATTGGGCGGTGGGTTTTTTCACAGTCTGCCGTTGGTGGCAATTAAAAAATATTTAATAGAAACAGAATGGCGATCGGAGACTTGTTAGATTTTATAGCGATTGTACTAGCAATAATTGCATTCTTATCTGATAAGATTCGAAAGTTTGTTTTTTTGAAATTTGACAAGTATGAATTAATATCCTTCGGAGCAATATTCATATTTATTCATTTTTTAATATTCTATTCTTTCTGGAGAGAATTACTTCTTTTCCCCAAGTGTTTTGAGATCAAGTGGGGGCCATTACCATCTACCTACGCATATGTACTAACTCTTGCCACAGTAATCTATGTAGCGAGAAAAATATTTTATGGTCATTTTCCCAAAAAAAATTGGAAAAAAGTTATTGCGTTTTATGAACAGTTAATTGAAAAAAAAGAATATGTTGATTTAGTTCAATTTGTCGAAGAGTATCACTTAGATGATTTGAAAAAATATTTGAAATTAAATGCTAAGCGTCCAAGCTATGCATTTGACAAAATTGAGAAAGAGGTTGAAGAGTATGAAAAAGCAATTGATAATCGAAGCTATGTATACGGCAGTGAGGTTTTTAATCGGGTGATCACGAACAAAAATTTCATTAGGCAAGCTGTAAATTATCGCCCTACTCTATTCGTAAACCTGATAAAAAGGCTTAAAAACCAGAGAAACAGTCGTGAAGAGTTTGTAGTTTTTGTGATAGAACAGATTTTTAGAGCGAAGAATGAAATGTTTTTCGAGGAACTGAAAAATTTATATGAAGAAGGAGGTAAGTGTGGGTATCAAATTAATAAGAGGGAAAGACCTTTATTGTACTCACTTACAAAAAATCTTAACTCTATTGTAGTTAACCGAGCATGGAAGGGGCCATTTAATGTCGCTTTTGAAGAACTGCACAAACATGAAAATATTAATGGATCAGACATGCTGAATCCAAATTATGCTGAGGAGATAGATGAAGATCATTTATTAGAATTTTCAACTTTCGCTGCTGTAAGGTTTATGGATGTCATTGTTCAAAAGTCGATTTGTACTTCTTTTGGAGATGATATGTGGATGGCATATTTTCGATTGACTATTCGTCGAATTTGCAGATTACTCGAGGAAGATGAAATTGAAAAATTAGAAATAGGCAGTGTTGAAAATACAATTTTGTATCATATTGCAGGAGAAATATTTCATGTTATCAAAAGATGGAAGGAATTATGTTTGTCCAAGAAATCAACAACACTTAATCGAGTATATGAACTGTATTTTGAATGCATTTATGAAATGTCAATATCCGAAAGAGTAAGCATTGAATTAATAGCTGATCTAGCTAAAGGAATGTTTAACTCCTATATCGAAGCTTATGGTTATGACAATGAAATTGATGAAGAATCGATTGTGAAAAAACATATGTCTAAGCCGTCAACGCTTTTCGATTCAGTTGAAAAGTATGAAAATGCAGATACTAGGTTTAAGCAAGTTATGAGTAATTTGATTGAATCAGTAGACACATTTAATATGGATGATATAAAAACCTCAAGGTATAATGGGGTTATATCCATAAAAGATGGATGGAATTAGAATACTGCCACCAACACCGCGCCAGCGGCCATAGCCAGCAAAAGCTGGCTACGTCGCCGGCGCCAAACGTCAGACTGTGAAAAAACCCACCGCCCAATTTACAAAATCCCTATCACGCGGCCCTGCTGCACCCTGGAGTGTTGTATAGCCAGCCATTT
>JAGRAZ010000116.1 GCA_020434345.1 Bdellovibrionales bacterium | reverse complement strand
AAGAGTTGCTCAGCTCTTTGGGTTATATCCGCATATTAAAGCTGTACCAATGAGGGGTAATTTACAGACAAGACTGGAAAAAATGAAGGAGCAGGAGCTTGCGGGAATCATTCTGGCAGCCAGCGGCATGATCAGAATGGGATATATTGATCAAATTCAGGACTATATTTCTTTGGACCATTTTGTTCCTGCTGTTGGACAAGGTTATTTAGGTATTACAGGTCGCAAGGAAGATTCATTTGAATTTTTGTCCAATTGGCAAGATGCATTGGTATGGACAAAAATGACTGCGCTGCGGACGATGCTTGTTCAGTTAGAGGGAGGATGCTCAGTTCCATTTGGAGCTGCATGGAATGGAGATCATCTTAATGTATTTTTATCGGATCTTGCAGGTGAGAAAAAAATACAGAAAAAGATTCCATTTCATGAATCTCATCAAAAAACAGTAGATCAAATGTTAAATGAGCTTTATGCTGAAGGGGCTAAAGATATTATTGAAAGGATTCGAAGTGGTCGCTGAAAGAATCATGGGAAAGAAATTTCCGTTAGAAGATAAGCATATTATTCTTACCCAAACGGAAATGCAAATTAAGAAATTTGAAAAACATTTGATTGTTGAAAAAGCAGTTCCACTCGCAATGCCATGTATTGAACCTAAAATTATACTGTCTGATAAGGAGATGAATGATTCATTTTCTAATTTGGGACAATATGACTGGGTCATTTTTACCAGTCAAAATGCTTTTTTATTGCTTTATGAGTATTTAAAAAAAATTCATAAACAGGATCAGCTACATAAGATCAAAATCGCTTCTATTGGTCATGAAACCAAAGAAACCATTCAAGAGGAGGGATTTTCAATTGCGTTTACACCAGAAATTCCTAAAACCTCAAAAGAATTCTTTGACCAGTGGATGGAAAATGTAAATTTACGAGGAAAAAAAATTCTTTTTCCTCGATCAAAGCGCTCTGTTTCTCAAGTGCCAGACAATTTAATCGATTTAGGAGCCTTAATCATACCCATTGAATTTTATGATGTTCTACAGCATGATCATTTATCAAAGTATTTTGAATCATTGGTTACGTTAGATATTGATTGGGTTGTTTTTTCATCTCCTACTGCGGTCAATGCATTTTTCTCTATGAGGTCAAACGATGAAGAGGTTCGGCATTGGATTTTTTCGACAGGGGTTAAAATTATTACGATTGGACCAACAACAACACAAGCGCTTTCAGAAAAGCGTGTGCCTGTTTCTTGTGAGTCTCCGAAGCCCTCTGCCCGATGGATGGTAGAGACGATGAAAGCCTTTGAAAAGTTAGAAAATTGGGACTATTCAGAAGACGAAGAAGAAAACGACGACGAAGAATAATTTTCTTTGAATGCGCAAAGAGGTGAATCAAACAGGCTTTTGCCTGTTTGAGAGGAGAAAAGCGTTTTTCTCCTTATAAGTATCGCCGTAGGGCGATACGCAGAAAGCCAGAAAATTGGGACTATTCAGAAGACGAAGAAGAAAACGACGACGAAGAATAATTTCTTCAAATATATGTAAAAATTAAAAAAAGGACAAACGCATCAGCATTTGACATCCTTCTTCAAACCCTCACAACCTATATGATTCGAATTGTTCGTGTTTTGGTTTACAAACCAGAAAAAAACTCAAGCGCAGACACCTTTAGGTGTCGAGCCATTTTTTGGCGGTTTGTAAACCAAAATATTGGTGTTGTTACATACCAGATAATTCGTAATAGACTAATCCATCCAACACTTTTGGGTAGAAGTACGTGGTTTTTTGAGGCAAA
>JAGRAZ010000115.1 GCA_020434345.1 Bdellovibrionales bacterium | reverse complement strand
ATAGAGTCACCTGGTACTTTCGAAAATTGAATCAATTTTCTGTTCCAAATCAGATCAAACTTTTTGAAGATCAGAGTTTATTTCCTGTGTTTTTGGATATGGACGAAAAAAACATGATGGATAATATTGTCGAAAAATTCACATAAAAAGAAGGAGATTTTTATTATAATAAAACAATATATTCAATTAGATAAATATTTAAATCTTATGTAATACTTTATCGAATTATTTTGGTTAAAAACTACTAAAAACAATAGTGCGAATGGAGTTCAAAAAGTATGAAGGTCATCCCCTAATAGTAGTCATGTTATATGACTTGTCCTATATTAGGACTGGTCATGATATAGAACTATATTAATGTTTTTCAATATTTCATTGGTAGATAAAAGCCGCTTTGCTACTATAAGCGAAAGGAAACAGTTATTTTTCATAAAAACAATGCTTACACTTTCTCGAAAAAACACTTCATTCTCAAACACTCAACACCTGAATGGTTTTTGCCCTTCACATGATCACGAAAAAAACTTTTTAGACTATTGGAGCAGGGAAGTCTCTATCTCTCAAGTATTTATTTCTTATTTATACAATAAATACAAATATATGAATACCTATATATCATGTAATACTTTACTAAATAATAGCTGGATTTTTTAACATGAACAAACGTATCACCGGTTCTGACTTATACAACTATGGTAAATGCGCCCATAAGCCTTACATGGATATACATGGAAATCCCAAGGAGAAACAAGATGTACATCCACTTGTAAAGCTCTTGTGGGAATCTGGAGTCCAATACGAAGATCTTGTTCTAGATTATCTCAAAGACCTTTATCCTTACAAATCATGGTGTGAACTAGAGCCAGAACTAACAGACAAAGAAAAGGCGTTTGAAATTACACTGAACGCCATGAATAAGGGCATTGATTACATCTATCAGGGCTCCATCATGACCGATGAGTATTTTGGCAGGCCTGATCTATTGATCAAAGTCGATGGGAAGTCAAAATTTGGTGATTATCACTACATACCCGTTGATATCAAACTCGCTCGTGTAGAGGATACCTGGGACGATGGAAAAGAGCGTCTGAACAACTCCCAGAAATGGCAGGTGATGTTTTATGGGGACATTTTAGAGCAAATTCAAGGAAAACGACCTGAAGCTGGATATATCTATAAAACACGTAGCAGAAAGCTCAAGGTTGATCTAAATCGACAAGATAACTACTATGACAAAGCTTTATCAACGATCAAAAGCTATAATGAGGTAGATAGCTCGTACCCAGCCCTAAGCTCGATTTGCAAGATGTGTGAGTGGAAAGCCTCGTGTAAATCAAGACTTTCAAAAGACAATGATGCCTCCATGCTTTTTTATGTAGGCAGAGCCATGCAAACAGGTCTCAAAGCCATAGATATTGAAACTGTGGAGGATTTAAGTAGGCAAGACCCAGCAGAGCTACGGAACAAAGTCTCAAATTTAAAAAAGTCCGGTTTTTTCTGGAAAAGCATGTCCCTTGACCTAGTGGATAAATCCATCGCAAGAGCAAAGGTATTTCAGAGCAAAAAAGAGGTGGTTTATACACCTTTTGAGTTCCCAGAATCCGATTTTGAGATCCATTACGATATTGAAGATGATCCAACCCAAGATTTTGTCTATCTGCATGGTCTGGTCATTGCCAACAAAAACGGTGATTCTGAGTATGTGGGCCTACTTGCCCAAACAAGAGATGACGAAAAACGAATAACAGAAGAATTCATCGACATTTTACATGAATACAAAGATGCCCCTGTATATCACTATTCAAATTATGAAAATTCAACCCTCAGGCGACTAATAGGCAAATATCCAGATCTTGACCAAAGCATCTACGAGGAT
>JAGRAZ010000114.1 GCA_020434345.1 Bdellovibrionales bacterium | reverse complement strand
GATGAAATTCCTAGATACTTATGCTTTAGTCAAAATAGTTCAAGGAGACCTTTTAGTGAAAAAATTGCTTTCTGAAGAACTCGTCACTTTTGACTTAAACTTAGCAGAGCTGTACGCAGCACTGCTGCGATTGTATGACAAAAAAACGGCAGACAAGTATTATCTTCTTTTCTCATCTATTTCTCAAGCCTTCCCTTCTTCTCTCATTCCCCGGGCAATGATATGGAAAAAAACTCATGCTCAACACAAGTTCTCTTATGCAGACGCGCTAGGCTACATTTTTGCTCAAACTAAAGGAGTGGATTTTGTAACCGGAGATAAGGAGTTCAAATCATTCAAAGGAGTGTTATTCTTGAACTGATTCAATATTATGTTTTCACAATTCGTGCATATCTTTCAACACCCTCAGTCCCCATCGTTGCATGTAATTCTCAAGCAGTGCGGTGAACAAGTGGTGCTTATCCTTGGTCAATACAATGCTTTGTGTTTCAATCGCCGCAGCAATCAGCACTGCATCTGATGGGTCGGGAATATCTTGTGCTAAAAAAGGATCGACTTTAGCCACGTAAGCCTTTTCCATGTCGGCATTGCCCGGGCTTACAGAAATTTCGAGTACAGATATTTTTGGTTTCTTCTTGAAATAGGAGCGAATATGATTCTTCACATCTGTGGGTTTGACTTTCGGCAGTACATGAACTAATTCTTCGACGTTGAATGATGTGATCGCAACGTCGTGCTCTTCGCACAATGCGGTCAATTGTTCTTCGTTGTGTTTGGCAAAGGTGTCGATGAGAAAACAGGTATCAAGCAAAACAAGCTGGTGTTTTGTAGTTTTTGGCAAGGATTCAAAAATCTCTTTCATGCGTGCTCAGTGAGAAGTAAACTTTAAATAACTATGTGTGCCTAAAGGACGCATGGTTGTCGAGCACCTCTTACCTGCTGGTTGGCTTGAGCGCAAGCGTCAGTTTGCTTTTTTTATCGGCTTATTCTATGCTATTATCGGCATTATTATTGCCAAAGCCTTGTTTCCCGATGATCCTTCCTTGGTTGCCATTGCTTTCACCAGTATTCTCCTATTGCCCTTGCTCAGGAAATTATTCACTATCGAAGAAAAGCAAGAAAAGCGAGAAAAAAGATTTTCCTTAGTTCATCTTTTTCGTGATGAAGGGGATTTTATCTCTGTTTATTTTCTTCTTGCACTCGGAGTGTTTGCTACCTACTGCGTTGCTTCGATGATCTTGCCAGGCTTTGAAATCAACGCGCTTTTCCGTGATCAACTCGAGCTCAGAGGTGCCAATGGAGGAGCAATTTTTACAGCTGGTCTGTTCATTGATATCTTGCTCAACAATTGGTGGGTCTTCCTTGCTTGCTTTGTTCTCTCATGGATTGCCGGCGATGGCGCAATCTTCCTGATTACTTGGAATGCTAGTCTTTGGGGAACGATTTTTGGTGTGACTGCACGATCAGCAGCTTTGGCCTCTCAAGGAAACCCTTGGTGGTACCTGGCCATCGTACTCTTGATCATCGCCCCGCACGCAATCATTGAAATGCTCTCCTATATCTTAGGAGGTATTGGTGGGGGTTTGATTAGTGCTGATCTTGAGCGGGAGAAAGGTGAGCGAAAAACTCCTCGTCCGCATGTGTTCTACTCATACGTTGGGATGATCATTCTTGCTGGACTTATTCTGCTTTTGATTGGTGCGCTTGTTGAGACTTTTGTGCTGGATAATGTGGTGCTCTACCAAGAAATTGTTGCGCAATCGTTTATGGCTGCAAGTTAGTAAGAGTTATATATTACCGAAGTGTTTTTACTCCTGAATGGATTGGAAAAATTTTTTCAAACTCAATTTTGTAAAATCAAATGCCTTAGTTACGGGAACGCTTTTCAACATTCTTTGCGTGTTTGTATTCG
>JAGRAZ010000113.1 GCA_020434345.1 Bdellovibrionales bacterium | reverse complement strand
AGATATTTTTAATATCAGGTCTTTTGGAATTGGCATTTGGCTTGAAACAATCAGATCTCCGCCCGCTTGAATTTGCGACGTATTTCTAATTTGATCTTGAATAGCCGTCTTAAAGCTTTCAAGCAGACAAAGGCCAAACAAACCAAGGGTTATGTTTAAGACAAATAAAAGCGAGTATCTCGCATGTCTTTTAAGTTCTCTAATTGCATAGGTAAAAACCATTACGGAGCAATTTTTAAAAGGCCATCCGAAAGTTCGTATACAGTTTTACATTGCTTAGCCAATGAAGCACTGTGGGTGACCAAAATCAGTGTGGAGCCATGGTCTCTCACCAAATTGAAAAGCAATTTCATGACATCGTCGCCGGTATTTTGATCAAGATTTCCACTGGGTTCGTCGGCAAATAACATTTTTGGTTTACCTACCAATGCTCTCGCGATTGCAACCCTTTGAATTTCCCCGCCGCTAAGTTCAGACGGAAAGTGATGAAAGCGCTTTTCAAGGCCAACCTCGACAAGACTTTTCTTTGCAATTGTAAGATCATGCTGTCCCAAAATATCAAGAGGTACCATCACATTCTCTAAGGCTGTAAGGTGACTTATTAAATGAAATTGTTGAAATACAAAGCCAATATTCTTGGCCCTAAAATCTGACCATTGATCTTGGGAAAAATGTGTGACATTTTCATCTTGAATATAAAGCTCGCCTTCATCAGGAGAGTCGATTCCACATAAGAGTGAAAGCAACGTTGACTTTCCACCTCCCGAAGGACCTACAATAGCCACCGTGTCCCCAGCACTGACACGAAGATTTAGCCCTTTTAAAACATGGATCTTTGAGACACCCTGAAAATAAGACTTATGAATACATTCGGCCTTGAGCATCATAGTTGTTTTTTCAAAATTCCAAAAAGGTGCTGCGCAATAACTTCGTGTCCTTTTTCGTTCGGATGAATGCCATCAGGAAGATTCAAATTGGCTTCACCTCCCACACCTTCCAATAAGAACGGCATAAAGGTCATGTCAGGATATGCTTTTGCCAGCTCACTAAATACGTTCTCAAATCTCTCCGTATAATCTTTGCCCATATTGGGTGGAGCTTTCATGCCCGCCAACAAAACGTTAATATGATTTGACTTTGCGATATCAATAGCCTCTTTTAGATTTTTTTTGATTTCAGTAGGCAGCAAACCTCGAAGCGCATCATTACCACCCAAGGCGAGTACCACCCAGTCCGGTTTAGATTTCACCAACCACTTCATTCGAGAAGCAGCGCTAGCTGTTGTCGACCCACTAATGCCTGCATTTATCACTCGGATGGATTGTTTTTTTTGTTCTTGAAACAATGCTTCAATTCTGGATGGATAAGAAAGTTCATTCTGAATCCCAAAACCTTCCGTAAGAGAATCTCCCAAAAATGCAATCGTAATCGAAGGATTGGAACTTGAGCGTACTTGATCATGATGATTTGTTTCTTGTTGATTTTGCTGGGTGCACCCAAAGACTGCAAGCACTGCAGCCAAGAAGAAGCTTCTTGGATGGTAATACATCAGAGGGAAACCAATTAATGTACGTCGCCCATGAGCTTTTTAATGGGCTTCATCACAAGAACCAAAACCACAGCCGCAACAGTTGTGGTTAAACCCACTGCGCCAAAAAGTGTTGGTAAGGGTAAAGTCTCGAAAAATCCTGCGGCAATACCACCCAACTTGTTACCAAGCGAAATCGATAAAAACCAGACACCCATCATCGAACCCACAAGTCTAGCCGGTGCGAGCTTAGTCACCATGCTAAGTCCTACGGGGCTCAGGCAGAGTTCACCAATGGTGTGTAAAAGGTACACTCCCACAAGCCAAAGAGGACTCACCAAAGACTCTCCACCGCCCGTAAACATCGCTCCAAAAGCCAAAAGAAAAAAGCCTAAACCTACAAAAACTAAACCAAACGCGAACTTCGCAGGGCT
>JAGRAZ010000112.1 GCA_020434345.1 Bdellovibrionales bacterium | reverse complement strand
GATGAAGGACTACTATTGATCCTGAAAGGTTAATGACTCGTTACCAACAAGGCGAAGAAAAAGACAGCGACACTGAAAATGACAGAGAAAATGGTTTGAGAATGAAAAATGAAATGAAAATGAAAGAAAAAAGATTTAGTTTTTTTGCCGACCCGCATGAAAGAAAAGCGGAAAGCCAACGCACAATTGGCACATTGCCTTTTGCCAGACACACGAGCCAACGCTTCGCAAAAGTCAAAGAGCCAAATCTTGCTCACGCACAAAAGACATTCATTAATCAGAATATTTGTAATTTCACGGTTTGTTTAACTAATTAAAATAAAATCTTATGGCTATCAATTTAACAAAAGGACAACGCATTGAGATTGGTTTATCCAAAGTAGGCGTTGGTTTGGGTTGGGACCCAAACGAAGGTACAGGTTTTGATTTTGACCTTGATGCATCAGCATTTATGCTTGGTGAGAATAAAAAAATTCCAAAGGACGAGTTTTTTGTTTTTTATAACAATCAAAAATCACCTGATAATTCAGTGGAATCATCTGGCGATGATTTAACTGGAGGAAATAGTGATGGCGACGATGAAACATTAACAGTTGACTTAGCAAAAGTTGATTCGAAAATTCAAGAAATTATTTTCACCGTTACTATTCATGATTTTGAGAACAGGAAACAAAACTTTGGTCAAGTACGAAATTCATTTATTAGAATTTACAATGCTCAGACAAATGAAGAAATTGCAAAATATGAGCTTGATGAAGATTTTTCAGTCGAAACTGCTGTTGAATTTGGAAGACTTTATAAACGAAATAACGAATGGAAATTTGAAGCAATGGGGATTGGGTATAAAGGTGGATTAGATTTTTTTGTAAAAAAATACGCTTAATCTTAAACGCCATGGCAATAAATCTAAACAAAGTAACCCTTGAAAAACAAGGTGACAGTCATAAGATTGACTTATCTAAAGGCAATAAATCCAATAAGGAAATTATCATTAATTTAAATTGGACACAAGAAACCCAAAAGAAAGGGTTTTTGTCAGGACTTTTTGGAAGTTCGCAAGGAATTGACCTCGACCTTGGATGTTTTTACCACCTCAATGATGGTCAAAAATCTGTAATTGATGGAATTCAATTTGCACACGGACAAGGAGGGCCGAAAGACAGGCTTACAAAACAAGGGAAATATACAGGGATTCCTTGGGTTTGGCATACTGGCGATGACCGTTCAGGTGCAGGTTCAGGAGAGAATATTTTAGTTAATCCTCAAGGATTATCGGAACTTAAAAGAATTGTTGTTTACTGTTTTATTTATGAAGGCGTTGCAAAATGGGCTGAAACAAATGCAGTAGTTACAATAAAAGTTCCTGAAAATCCTGAAATTGTTGTTGAAATGGGCAAACAATACAATTCGCAAAAGTTTTGTGCAATTGCTGAAATATTATTCGACCAAAGCGACTCAATCACAGTTAAAAAGCTTGTAACCTTTCACAATGGTCATGGTGAATGTGATAAAGCTTATAATTGGGGGATGAAATGGACAGCAGGTAGTAAATAGTAATCTTTAAAATCAAATATAATGGCAATAAATTTAGAAAAAGGACAACGTGTAAATGTAAATTTACCAAAATTCGTTGTCGGGCTTGGCTGGGATGCCAATGCAAGCAGCACAGGACAAGATTTTGACCTTGATGCTTCCGTTTTTGTTTTAGGTGAGAATAAAAAACTTCTTACCGATTCTCATTTTGTATTTTACAACAACTTAGTTTCACCTGACAATGCTGTTGAGCACACAGGCGATAATTTAACTGGCGACGGTGACGGCGATGATGAAAGTATAAAGATTGATTTATCGAAAATCAACCCAAATGCAACTGAATTATGCTTTATAGTTACAATACATGATGCAGAGAACCGCAAACAGAATTTTGGTCAGGTTCGCAATTCATTTGTTCGTGTTTATAATCCAGACAATAACGAAG
>JAGRAZ010000111.1 GCA_020434345.1 Bdellovibrionales bacterium | reverse complement strand
GCTTTTAACAGATATATTAGCTGCGATCGGACTGTCTCGTGAAGATGTTTATATTTGTAATGTTATTAAATGTAGACCTCCCAAAAATAGAAATCCAGAGCCTATTGAAATACAAACTTGTGAACCTTTTTTGCAAAAGCAAATTGCATCGATTAGACCAAAACTTCTTTTAACCCTTGGTAAGTTTGCTACACAAACCTTGCTACAAACTGAAACACCGATTTCAAAACTTCGAGGGGAATTTGCTGTCTACCAAGGTATTGAACTTTTACCCACCTATCACCCTGCATATTTACTGAGAAATCCCTCTGCCAAGAAAGATGTTTGGGAAGATATGAAGAAACTTCATCGAAGGTTATGTGATATAACAGGTAAAGATTTACCCCTAAAAGGAACCAAGTGAAAAAGATTACAATTTTGTTTGTTGTGCTTTGTTTGGGCGTTCTAGGTTTTTTATACTTTTCACCTTTGTCTAAAATCCATGAGTTTAGAAAAGACATTCTTGAAGAGCAGGTGCGTGTTATCGAAATGGAACTGTATCCACTTATGCAGGATCCACAAAGTAACCAAGGGGGCATCGAAGCACTCAAAAAAGAATTGTTTTGGTTTGATCTAGAAATCAAAAGACAAACTTGGTTTGTAGATTATATTTTGTATGTATTTGTAATACTGGCCACGGCAATTCTTGCGGTCGGATGGTTAGCATCCTCAAAAAAACTTCGGCTTTATTCAGGAATTAAAGAGCTTACGCCAACTGAAAAATATGTAGATGAATACACATATGAGCGTATGGTTTTGGGAGGGTTTCGAAATAAGGAAGAAGCCAAAGAATGGATTTCCAACGATCAATTAAGAAAATGTGAGTATTGTGGGGCTCGTAATTTTCCAACACCTGATTCTAACCCTGATCAAATTCAATTTTGTACTTTTTATAAACAAGTTCCTGATCAAGCAAAAGATTTGAGAATTGTTTTAGGTTCTATTTGGAATGTTGTGCCTGCACGTAAGCTTGCGTGCTCTGGTTGTGGTAAAATTGTTAAACGTGGTTGATACAGTCTGTGAAAGAAATTATTTTTGATCTACCTTCTTCGCTAATCGCTCTAAAGCCTACGCTAAAGCGAGATCATTGCAAATTGCTTGTTTATGATCGGCAAAAGGATCAAATATTCCATCGAACCTTTAGCGATATCGTTGAGTATTTGCAGCCTCAGGATCATCTTGTGCTCAATCATGCGAGGGTAAGCCCTCGGCGTCTATATTGGATGGGTCCAAAAAAAAGAAAACAAGAAATTGTTTTTTTATCTCTGGTTGAAAGTCATGAGAAATTTTGTGTTTGGGACGCTATTGTTTCAGGTAAAAATCTTGAGTTTCAAAAAAATTATGTGATTGACAGTGATCTTACTTTTCGAATTTTAGAACGAAGAGAAAAGCTTTCAAGAATTGAAGTTAACTGTACTTTAGAAAAGCTTGAAACGTATATGGAATCCAGTGGATTGTTGCCCATACCTCCATACATTATGAAAGCAAGATACGAAAACAAAGAGCAAGTTCTAAGAAAAGAAGATCGAGAAGACTATCAAACTGTTTTTGCAAAAAAGGAAGGTGCGAGTGCTGCTCCAACGGCAGGACTGCATTTCACATCTGAATTGCTTGAAGAGATAGAAAAAAACCAAACGCAAATTCATTCTTTGTTTTTAGAAGTTGGGTGGGGCACATTTTCTCCATTAACGTATAAAAATTTTGAAACTAAAAAATTACACGAGGAATACATTGAAATAGACAAGCAAACGACACAAGCGCTATATCAAGCAAAACAAAAGCATGAAAAAATTGTTGCTGTGGGCACAACTGTTGTCAGAACACTTGAAACATGGGCCAGTCTTGACTGTCCGCAAATGGATTTTCGAACCTTGAGTGATTTATTTATTTTGCCGCCGTTTAAGTTTCAGGTTATCGACCAATTGGTAACTAATTTTCATTTGCCTCAGT
>JAGRAZ010000110.1 GCA_020434345.1 Bdellovibrionales bacterium | reverse complement strand
CAAAATTGAAAAACATCTATTTTAAATTTGGTCTAAAATGAACCACGTTATATTTTTAGTCTTGTTTTGAAAGGCGAAACCTATCGGTGATCAAGTTCGCTCTTGGCAACCGCCAAACACCAAAGTTTTGGCCTATCACCTCACCCTGCCTCCAGAAAAATGCAACTCCCACAGGTTCCGATTGATCAAAACAGGAGGGGTCTTGGAGTACTTCTACTCTAAACGCTCGTTCGCAAGTAACTTATTTTTAATGAATTTTACAGAAACAGTAGAAAAGTGTAACTTTTTGCTTGAAATCAAGGGGAAATGGCGTGATATTCTACACTCGTCGAAAATTTTTTAATCAATGGATGGATGCGATGAGCTTGTACACCTTTGCCTCTTTAAAAGATTTTGCTGGTATTCCTGTAAGTAAGCCTACCTTTTTTCGGTATGTGGATAAAGGATTGGTTCCCCCACCTTTTGAAAACGAGGCCGGGGCTAAAACCTGGACCGGGCTTCAGGCCGTTTTTTTAAAAGAATTCTTCAAAGACTTAAAGTACCTGCCAACTATTACCAATAAGAAGACGAAGGTGGTTTCGGTTTGTCTGCAAAAAGGCGGGGTTGGAAAAACATCCCTGACCATCAATTTGGCCACCGCCCTCGCATTTAGAGATCGAAAGGTTTTGATAATTGATGCGGATCAACAAGCATCGGCAAGTTTGTATCTCGGAGCGCGTGTTTTTTCAATTGAAGACGCAATGCTGTTTAAGGAGCATCCAAATCCTTCAATTTTTGATGTTCTCTTTGAGGAAAAGGATCCAGCGAAAGTCATCACACATAAGGCATTTGATATCCGATCAGAAGATTTCTACAAACAGATTTCACTGGATATTCTCCCATCCGGAAGTGAAATGGCTCAAGGCGAAACCTTTTTAATGAATGAAGTGTCCCGTCACGATCGATTTAAACAACTTATTATTGAGCCATTAAGCGGCTATTACGACTACATTCTGATAGACTGCCCCCCTTCCCTTTCCCTAATCACAATGAATGCCTTATATGCATCAGACGCCTTGGTCATCCCGATGATGCCAACGGCTTTTGCCTTTGATGGTTTGTTTCATTTATTTCGGACGATTAGCAGTATTCAAAGCAAAACAAAGGGCCTGAACCACCCATTGGTATTGGCGGGTGTCGCTATCCTCAACAAATCCCAAACCATTGCACAAGAGTCGACCTGTGCAAACATTGCAAAAGTATTCGGCAACAAGGTCTTCACTAATGTGGTTCCCGCCCGAACCTTGCATCAGGAATCTGAATTGCAGCAAACGCCAATCATTTCGTATACCTCAGATGTTGGCAAAGCGTACTTGGGCATCGCGGATGAATTTATCCAGAGAATCGAGGGACTGGGACCTGCATCTGACATCGACGATACACACGAGGAGTAACCCATGGTCAGCAACAAACGCAAAAAACTCGAAAATGCAGCGATTTTTAACCCAAACATGACTACCCTCAAAGAAGACTATAAAAATATGAGCGCAGTCGAGTTTCTTGCTTACGGTGGTAAGCGTCAACCAGAGGAGGAAAAACTAGCCACAGGTTCCATTCATTTGATCCCCCTTAAAGAAACTGAGGTTTGCCCGCAAAGTTCCGGTCGACCGTCCGAACCTACGGACATTGCAGATTTAAAGCAGTCCATTGCTGAAAATGGTCTGCTTCAGAATATTGTGGTTTGCCTCAATGCACCCGGCTCTAAATTTAAGTATCGTCTCATAGCGGGGCATCGTCGGAGAATGGCCTGTCTCTCGCTCGGTAAAACTGAGATCGAGGCAAAGATTCTTGATGTTAAACCGGAAGATATTGCCTCCATTGAAGCAGTTCAACTTATCGAAAATATCCAAAACAAAGCCTTAACAGCTTTAGAGGAGGCACGCGGAATATTGAGCCTCCAAGAAAAATCTGGGCTGTCTGTCAGAGATTTATCAGAAAAACTAGGCATAAAGAAGACTACCCTGCATGACAG
>JAGRAZ010000010.1 GCA_020434345.1 Bdellovibrionales bacterium | reverse complement strand
ATCCAAAAACAAACAGATGATTTCATCAAAAAAGTAGATATAGCTTTAGAACAAAAATCTAAAGACATTATGTCTGTTTAAAGATGAGCGAAAATCCAAAACCACTTACAAACCAATCTCTATCTTTCTTTTGTGGTTTTGAAGTTTTGCTTAGATTTGAGGCCGCACCGAGCGCGACACCGGAGGCGTACTGTGCAAGTACGCTGAGGATGGCAAGCGAGGGAGAACGAAAAAGATGAGCGAAAATCCAAAACCACTTACGCATGTTGGCATCATCATGGATGGCAACGGCCGCTGGGCAAAAAATCGCAATCTTGAACGAAGCCAAGGGCACCAAGCAGGTGTTAAAAAAGCCATTGAAATTGTTAAGCACGCAAGTCACAGAAAAATTCAATTTTTGACACTGTATGCATTTTCTTCAGAAAACTGGTCAAGACCAGAAACAGAAGTTTCAACACTAATGAAACTTTTGCAAGAATTTCTCTTTTCGGAACTCCCTACATTTATTGAACATCAAGTTCGTCTTGTAACCATTGGCGACACCCAAAAACTTCCACTTTTTGCTCGAGGTGCACTACACCACGTTATTGAAAAAACCAAAAATCATACCGGTCTCACGCTTGTGCTTGCTTTAAGCTATGGTGGTCGAGACGAAATCAAGCGCGCACTTGGTAAGCTCCTTGAACAAGCGCAAAAGGGTGATGTAAACAGTAAAACGCTTACAGAAGAACATATTACAAACGCGCTTGATACCTCTTTTTGCCCTGATCCCGAGCTCGTCATTCGAACCAGCGGAGAATTCCGTACATCAAATTTTCTTTTGTGGCAATGTGCTTACAGTGAGTATGCTGTGACAGAAACGCTATGGCCTGATTTTACACCCCAAGAATTTGACCAAGCAATTGATTCTTTTCACAAACGCGATCGTCGCTTTGGAGGCGTATGAAAAAAATTAGCATTTTAGGCTCAACTGGTTCCATCGGACAAAGCACGTTAAGCATTGTACGTGACTATCCGGATCAATTTAATGTAGTTGCACTCTGCGCTGGACAAAACACAGATGTTCTTTTTGAACAAATCAAAGAATTTACACCTGAGGTTGTTTCTGTCCAAACTGAAGAAGCGAGAAACGCTCTTTTAAACAAAGGTGTAACAGTTGATATTTTGGTTGGAGAAAATGGCGCATGCGAAATTGCAGCACATGCAAAAGCAGACGCGGTTGTTTGTGCCATTGTTGGTTCTTCTGGTCTACGTCCCACATTGCGAGCGATAGAACACCAGAAGGAAGTACTTCTTGCCAACAAAGAGTCCATGGTTGTAAGCGGCGCACTCATGAATCAAAAAATTAAAGAACATCAAACAGTTCTTCGTCCGATCGATAGCGAGCACAGTGCCATTTTTCAATCTATTCAAGGAACACGGCACCAAGATATTCGAAAAATTTATTTAACCGCATCCGGTGGTCCTTTTTTTCTACAACCAGAACTTGATTTACAAACAGTAACCAAAGAACAAGCACTCAAGCATCCAAACTGGAACATGGGCCCCAAAATTACCATTGATTCTGCAACCATGATGAACAAAGGACTTGAAGTCATTGAGGCTAAATGGTTGTTTGACTTACAAGCTGCTCAAATTGAAATTGTGATTCATCCTCAATCCATTATCCACTCTATTGTGGAACTCATTGATGGATCAAGCCTTTGCCAAATGGGTGTTCCTCATATGCGTGCACCTATAGCTTACGCCTTAAGTTATCCAAATCGTCTTGAAAATGTGATTGAGCCTGTGAACTTCTTGGAACTAACAAAACTTGATTTTTCCAAACCGGATCCAAAGCGATTTCCGTCTATCACGCTTGCCTATGCGGCACTTGAAAGTGGGCCAACCTACCCTGCTGTCCTTAACGGTGCCAACGAAGAAACGGTAGCTGCATTTTTGAAGGATTTGATTCGATTTACAGACATTGCTTTAATCAATGATCAGGTTTTGCAACAATACCAAGAAACCGCCACTTCCTCGATTGATGATTATTTACACGCAGACGCATGGGGTCGAGCAAAGGCCAAAGAAGTCATTGAAAAGAAGCGTAAATAGTCGTATAACGTGAGTCTTATGTTTTCTAGCGTAATCATACCCTTACTTCTCTTTGGTGGACTCGTATTTTTTCATGAACTGGGACATTTTAGTGTGGCCAAGTGGTGCAACGTCTATGTAGAGCGCTTTGCCATTGGCTTTGGTCCAGCGATTTTTAAAAAGACTTTTGGCGAGACTGAATATGCCCTTTGCCTATTTCCGTTGGGTGGATACGTCAAAATGCGCGGCCAAGAAGACATCGGCAATATTAAACCTGAAGACCTTTCTGACCCACGTAGTTTTGCAACACAAAACGTATGGAACCGAATTGCGATTGTTATCATGGGACCTGTTGCCAATTTAATTTTACCTGTAGTGGTTTTTACGGGTCTTTTTATGGTTGGTATTCCTTCACCCTCAAGTCAAGTGGGCAATGCCTTGCCTGATTCGCCTGCCTATAAAGCTGGACTACGTGCTGGGGATCACATTGTTTCGGTTCAAGGACAACCTGTAAAAACATTTAAAGATGTCACAAAAATCGTTGCAACACGGGCAAATCTTCCTACTGAAATTATGTTTGAGCGAAACGGTCAGATGCAACAAGCAACTGTTACACCCAATCTTGAAAAAGGCATGAACGACTTTGGTGAAATCAAGGACATGGGCAAAATTGGAGTCGATTTAATTTCCTACCAAACAACCATTGGCATCTCTGATCCAAAATCTGTCGCATATCAGCAAGGCCTTCGCACTGGACATACGATCACTTCTGTAAATGGTCAACCTGTCTCCTATTTCTGGCAAATTAATGACATGATTTCACAAACCAAAGAACCCATTATTCTAACTGCACAAACATCAGAGGATGCATCATCGAAGGATATCCTTTCGGTCAATCTTGGAACCATTACAAATCTTACCGACGCGGGTATTTTTTCGCGTGAGATGTTTATTGCAGAAGTACAAGAAGAATCCATCGCCTCACAAAAGGGTCTACGTGCTGGAGATCATTTGATCGCAATCAATGATCAAAATATTTCTAATTGGTATGAATTTAAAGACCTCATTCAAAATAACAATGGTGAAGAACTCAATGTAACGCTTATTCGCGATGGTCAAACTTCTGTAATCAATTTAATTCCTAAAGAAGTAACGCAGTCTAATGCCCTTACACAACAAAAAGAAAAAGTGCGCCAACTTGGCGTAGTATCAGGCGCAAATCCCTACCCCATCGATTTTTATGAAGAACAATACACAAATCCATTTTTGGCACTTAAGCATGGGTTTTTAGAAACCTACGATTTGACCAAATCAACTGTGATCGGACTTGGAAAGCTTTTTTCTGGCAAACTCTCATACAAGACACTCGGTGGTCCAATTTCAATTTTTTACATGGCCGGAACATCTTATTCATCTGGTGGTTGGATGAGTTTTTTCCGCCTTATGGCCATTTTAAGCATCACGCTAGGCGTACTCAATCTCTTACCCATTCCTGTTCTTGATGGAGGACATTTGTTCTTCTACTTTATTGAACTTATCAAAGGAAAGCCCGTCCCTGCAAAGTTAATGGAATGGTCACAACAAGCAGGCCTTATGATTTTATTGGGCCTTATGCTTTTGGTTTTCTATGTCGACATTGATCGCTTCTTTGTCGATAAAATCAAAGCATTGTTCTAGACTATGCAACCCCCTCTTATTCTTGCAATTGATACATCCGGTCCCTACTTGGGATGCGTGCTCACAAAAGGTTCAAGTTTACAAAAACAGCTCCTTGATAAAACAACAAATGATCACTGTAAAAACATCGTTCTTATTGTAGAAAAAATATTGCATGAAGAAAACATTACACTTCAAGAGATTGATGCGTTTGCGTGCATCAAAGGTCCCGGATCGTTTACAGGTTTACGTATTGGTATGATGATGATGAAAACATTTTCACATACTTTTCAAAAACCGCTGATCGGTATCAATACATTTGAACGAATGGTGCAAAAAGATCATCAAAAGAATGTATGCTACCTGTGGCCTGCACAAAAAGATCATGTCTATCTGACCACATCTCCCCTTGAAGATGCCTCACAAATTGAATTTGGTCCCACAAGCACTCTTTTGGCTGATCATCAAACCCTGTATGGACCAGAGCATATGCTTGAAACCAGCAAAGATATCATGCGCTTACCTTTTGAAACAATTTGTGGTACATCCATGGCCGGACGACTTTTTGAGCATTGGACAAAGAGGACGTTTTTAGAAACAAACACATGTGAACCACTTTACGTACAGCATGTAAAAGCACAGAAAATACAATCATGACAGAAAAAGAAAAACATTCAGACAAAACCAAAAAAAAAGAAACCCCCTTTCAAACATTTAAGTCCATCATGTTAGCGGTTCTTCTAGCACTTGTTTTTCGTTCTGTAATTGCTTCTCCGTACAAAATCCCTTCCGGTTCTATGATCCCTACCTTAAAAATTGGAGATTTTATTTTTGTCAGCAAGTTTTCTTATGGCATTAAAATTCCTTTTACGAATAAAAACATGATTAATTTTGATGGCCCCAAGCGTGGAGACGTCATTGTTTTTATTGAACCTGAAAAAGGTGAGCTTGATTTTATCAAACGAGTCATTGGGTTGCCAGGTGATAAAATCGAAGTTAAAGAAGATGTACTTTTTATCAACGATAAGCCCGTTGATCTTAAAGAAGATCTCAACAAAGATGTTTTATATGACCACCCTTATCCAACAATTGAAACAATGGCACGTCTTTATACCGAGACATTTCCTGAAGGAAATTCACACACTATTATGGAATTTAAACCTCGTGTAGAAGATTTTGGTCCTTATGTTGTTCCTCAGGGTCATTATTTTATGATGGGTGATAACCGTGACAGCTCATCGGATAGTCGGTTTTGGGGGTTCCTTCCTCAAAAAAACATTCGTGGACGCGCAATTTTTATTTGGCTTTCCTTAGATAGTGTCAATCCCTACTTTCGCGTGAGCAATAAATTTGTCATCCCAAGCATCCGCTTTCATCGATTTGGAAAGCTTGTCCATTAAACAGCGCTTGCAAAAGCGCCTACGATTGGCTATGAATACATCATGAGTAAAGTAAAAGATACCGTGTTGGCAACATCTGCACTTGATTTAAAAGAGGTCCCTACAACAACCTCAAGCAACCGAAAAATTCGTGCAAAACGACTCGATATTCACTTTCCCGTGAACGTTTCTTACAAAGGCAACCCTATCCATGGATATGCCGAAGCCATCAATATCAGTTGGTCTGGAATGCTCCTTGCCACCAATTTTCCTGTTTCACAAGGTGATGAGTTTACGTTGGAATTTACACTTCCTTCTTTTCATCTTCCAATTCAAGTACAAGCAAAAGTCATTCGTGTTATCCCTGAAAAATATCATGACGAAGCTACACTTGTCGGATTTTCTTTTATCAATCTTGAGACAAACATTTCTCGGATGATTTCAGGCTTTGTTCTTGAACATCTTGAGATCTGATGAAGTCAAAAAATACTGCAACACAAAAAGCACTTTATACTTGGTATCAAAAAAATAAGCGCGACCTACCTTGGCGCAAAACACACGATCCATATGCGATCTGGATCTCTGAAATTATGCTTCAGCAAACACGTGTAGATACTGTTATTGATTATTGGCATCGTTTTCTTTCTACATTTCCAACAGTTTTTGACTTGGCAAACGCTTCAGAAGAAGGTGTTTTACAAATTTGGCAAGGTCTTGGATATTATAGACGTGCAAAACTTTTACATAAAGCTTCCAAACAAATTGTTAAAACTTACAACGGAAAGCTTCCATCTACAAAACAAGAACTAATCAAACTTTCGGGATTTGGAGAATATACTTCAGGAGCTGTTGCTTCGATCGCATTTGGACAAAAGGTGCCTTGTGTTGACGGCAATGTGATTCGTGTTTTATCTAGAGTATATGCAACCCATAAAGATGTAACACCTTTTGCAAATGATCTTGCAAATCATTCAGACCCATCAAGTATCAATCAAGCCATAATGGAAATCGGTGCGTTGATTTGTGTCCCTAAAAATCCCAAATGCTTGATTTGTCCTTTGCGCAACACTTGCGAAGCATACCAAACACAAAATATTTCTCTTTTTCCTGCACCTCGAAAAAAAGCGAAAGTTAAAAATATTTATGCTTGTGCACTTGTTTTACAAAATCCCAAAACCAAGAAATATCTTTTATGCAAACGACCCGATCAGGGCCGTTGGGCAGGTATGTGGGAATTTCCTTATTTTGAAGGTAAAAAAACAAAAAATCAAACCAAAGAGTTTTTACAAAGCGAATTCCCGAAAGTGCAAAAATTACAAAAAACGGGCACCATCTCTCATCAACTCACCCATCAAAATATTGTTGTAGATGTTTTTGTAGGATACCAAGCAACCTCCAAAGCAAGAACCCCTGTGGAGCAATGGGTTGTTGATCTTTATTCATATCCGACATCTGTATTAACAAAAAAAATCCTTGGCGCGAGCCTGCCTCATTTATAGGTCCATCAAGGATAGGCCTTACATTGACATAAAGAGACATTGATCATATAACGCCTTCAACGTGCCTGGGTGGTGGAATTGGTAGACACACTAGCTTGAGGGGCTAGCGGGGGAAACCTCGTGCTGGTTCGAGTCCAGTTCCAGGCACCAACCTTCGTGTTTTCTTAACACTTCGGTTGGCAAGCCAACCTTTGATACCTATCTGTCAAAGTATAAAAGGAAACAAATCATGAAAAAAATTATCTTTGTCCTTATTCTTGCACTTTCACTGCCCGTCTTTGCCAAAATGACAAAAGAAAAAATGAATTGGAAGGGTTTTGAAAAAGGTCATATTGAACTTGCATATCCACTTTTAACCATTCGAGGATCCAAAGGTTTTTTAGGCTGTGGATACTTTAACGTTGATGCATGTGACAAAACAAATGAAGCCTGTGCAATTGTGAGTGGCGTCAAAACACATGAAGACATGTTAGATGCCAAAATCAAAGCAGTTAGCTCGCTTGCAAAAGAGCTTGGCATTGAAGTTGGCATGACAGGTAAACAAGCCCTCTTACACCTAAAATAAGCTTTTTTCTTTTTTCATCCGTAGCTTTGAGAGCTTATGGTACAATCATAGTTTCCATGTCTGAGAAAGATAAAAACCAATCCTTTATTCAACTTGCGCGAAAAGATGTGTATTCCAAGGTACCCATCATCAACGTAACAACCTTTGAAGATCAGCGCTGTGTTGATCAATTGCGTGAACTCTCAAAAAAGGGATTTCAAAAGCCTTTTGCCTTTTATGTCTGGAGCTCTACAGAAGGTCTGGTCGACGAAAACGGCAAAGCAGTGCCCAATACCCTTGGTTCAATTGAAGCACTGGATTTTGTGATGAAAGCCAATGATTCTTCACTTTTTGCTTTTAAAGATTTTTATAAAGAGTTTTCGGACAATCCAAAACTTCTTCGAAAATTGCGAGACGTATACCAACAACTCAAAACCAATTACAAAACGCTTTTTTATATCTCCCCCACACCTTCGGTTCCTTTTGAACTTTCTAAAGAAGTGAATCTACTAGAATTTTCTCTTCCAAATGTTTTAGAAATTGAAAAATTACTTCATACAACACTTGGTTTATTTTCTAACGTAGAAGTTAAACTTACAGACATTGACAAAGATGACATCGTAAAATCTGCATTAGGATTAACGTATGACGAAGCAAGACAAGCTTTTCAAGTGGCCTTTATTGGCAAAAAAGTTTTGGATCGTGATTGCATCAAAACCGTGATGGAAGAAAAATGTAAAGTTGTTAAAAAAGAAGGTGTCCTTGAGTATGTAGACATCGATTTTAACATGGAAGAAATCGGCGGCCTTAACAAGCTTAAAAGCTGGTTAGAAATGCGTACCAAATTTTTTACCAAAAACGCACGTGAGTTTGGCATTACCCCACCCAAAGGTATTCTTCTTACAGGCATATCTGGTTGTGGAAAATCCTCATGTGTAAAAGCGATCAGTCAGTACTGGCGCCTTCCGCTTATGCGACTGGACATGACAAAAGTGTATGGAGGAACTCTTGGCAACCCCGAAGAAACCATGCGAAGAGTGCTCCAAACCATTGAAGCAGTCGCACCTGTTATTTTATGGATTGAGGAGATTGAAAAAGGTGTGGCAGGCTTTGCCCAAGGGGATGCGGGTGTGACGGCTCGAATTTTTTCATCTTTTTTAACTTGGATGCAAGAAAAAGAATCTCTTGTGTTTGTGGCAGCTACTGCAAATGAGATCAATCAACTTCCACCAGAACTTCTTCGTAAAGGCCGTTTTGATGAAATCTTTTTTGTAGATTTACCGACTGAAAACGAAAGACAAGAAATATTTAAAGTTCACATTACCAAAAGAAAACATGATCCAGCTACTTTTAAACTTGATCAGCTTGCAAAAGCAACCAATGGATTTAGTGGTGCTGAGATTGAGCAAGTGGTTGCAAGCGGCATGTATAGCGCGTTTAATGAACAACGAAAATTTAATGATCAGGATTTATACAAAGAGATTTCTCGTACGGTGCCACTGGCCACCACCATGTCAGAGCAAATCAAATCGATCAAACGCTGGGCAGATACCCGCGCAGTCAAAGCTTCTTAATTTTACATAAAATAATAATCTCTCGCTCCATGGCTCGCCCTTCGGGCTGCGCGTGACTTCCGCTCGTAGACTATTATTTTATGCAATACGTTTATCAGACTAATTCGCCCAGCGTTTATAGAGTAATGATACTTGCTAGGATAAAGGATAAAACACAACATTTGTGTTTTATCTGGTTATCGTTGTTTTCACAAAAGGGGTGAATCGATCAGATTCATTCTGATCGAGAGGGGAAAACGTGAGTTTTCCTCAAGAGTGTCACAGTGTGACACGCCAGACAACACTTGGGCGGATACCCGCGCAGTCAAAGCTTCTTAATTTTACATAAAAATAGTTTTATACATTTGTGTTTTATTTGGTTTTCTTGGCAAATGCCTTCCTGAGCGGAAGTCACGCGCAGCCCGAAGGGCGAGCCATGAAGCGATGGAAGGTATTAGCCAAAAACTGTACCTTATAATTCTTTTTTGAGTTTTTCTAAAAGCTCTTTGGCTTTGGAGGAAATCTTTTTGGGTGTTTCGATTTTTACTTCTACAAAATGATCTCCGCCTGAAATTCCCTTACCTTTCAGACGTAGTTTTGCATGACTTGATGTACCTTTGGGAATCGTTACTTCACTTTGACCGTGAATGGTTGGAACTGTCACGGTTCCACCCAACATTGCTGTGACTGGATCAACAGAAATCTTTGAGATGATATTGTGACCCTCACGTGTAAATTCTTGGGATGGGCGAATATGAATTGCAATCAATGTATCGGGTTGTGTGATTCGAATTTTCTGGCCTTCAGATATGCCAGCTGGAATTTTGATACGCTTGCGATGACCGGCGATATCAATCTCCACCTCCCCACCATTGGCTGCAGTCATGAAATCAACCTCCATCTCAAATTGCTGAGGTTGCGCACTTTGACCATAGGAAGAAAATGGATTCTGTGTTCTTGCACCTCGTGCTCCGCCACCCATAAAGCTTCCGAATATGTCTTCAAGACCTGACATATCAAAATTAAACCCTCCGCCTTGACCACCAGAAAAGTGAAAAGTAGAACCACCTCTTGAAGATTGACCTTGAAATCCTTTAAAAAATTCACCAAAATCAAAACCTGATTGAAAGTTACCCGTACCACCAAATGTATCGTACTGCTTTCGCTTTTTTTCATCACTTAATACTGCATAGGCTTCTGTGATTTCTTTGAACTTTGATTCTGCTTCTTTGTTATTTGGATTAATATCTGGGTGATACTTTTTGGCTAAAGCTCGATAGGCTTTTTTGATCTCTGCTTGAGAGGCTGTCTTTGAAACACCTAATATTTGATAAAAATCATTTGCCATATTTTTTTACACAATACTCGAGTGTTAAACGAGCAACATTGATTCCGGAAGCCATCTCCAACCCTTCAAAACCAGGTGAAGAGTTAACTTCAATAACCTTAGGGCCTTCCTCAGATTCCAACATATCTACGCCAGCAACTTCAAGTCCAATGGTTTTTGCAGCTTTCAGCGCTAGTTCACGATATTCTAAAGGAAGATCAATGGATGAACCAATACCTCCTCGATGAATATTTGATCTAAATTCTCCGATTCTTGCTTGCCGTCTCATTGCGCCAATAATTTCATTGCCTACAATAAAAACACGAATATCTCGTCCCAATGATTCTTCAATACACTCTTGAATCAAAATGTCTTGTCCTAACGACCACAACGTATCAAGTGTTGATTCAATTGAAGCCATATTATGTGCAAGCATGACACCAATACCTTGCGTACCACTTAAAAGTTTAAGCATGACAGGAAAACCACCTACACGCTCAACACCTTCAGTCAACTCAGAGGGTCGTCGAACAAAAATAGTTTTAGGGATGGCAATATCTGCAATCGACATTAGTTGAATTGAGCGAAGTTTATTTTTTGAATTATAAAGTGATTGCGATGTATTTAAAACTGGTACTCTCATCATTTCATACTGCGTAATAACAGCAAGCGCATAATTATTAATTGATGCACCAATACGAGGCATAATTAAGTCGGACTTTTCAATTGGTTTACCACCTTTCATAAGAAGTGGCATATTAGGAGATAGAAACATTTCGCATTCAGCGGCGTCTGTTACGGTTAGCTTAATCCCCATATCCTTGGCTTCTTGACGAAACCTGCGGTTTGAATAGTTTAGACGATTTTTTGATAATATTTTTATACGCATAACGTAGCTAACCTATGTATTAAATTGAAAAGGGAACTTCTTCCAGTTGTTCTGATGATTGTTTTTGTACTTTCAAAACTCGCATAGATTTTGAAAAATAAGAAGTTTGTATGTCTTTGTATAGTAAAAGCGCTTTTTCAAAAAGAGATACGCTCTCACGTATAGACAAATCTTGTGCCTTTAGCTCATGATGAACATCCTTAAGTTCATTCATTGCTTTTTCTATGTCTTTGTCACTGTACATTCAAACTCCCCATCTGATACCTTGACCAGGACCTCATCCTCTATCTTGACTTGATGCAAATGTGAAATGATTTTTTGGTTCTTCAAACGCACGATACTATACCCTCGAGAAAGCACATTTTTAGGGTCCAACACCTTCAGCTGTGCGCTTAGGCTGGATAAGAGAGACTTTGATTGCGTGATACGTTGATTTTGGGCTACAATGAGTTGCTTTTGGAGATGACGTAGCTGGGTCACATGCAAGGGCGTTACATGCTTGAGCCTTTCCTTAAGCCTTGCAGTCAGCTCATCTAAAAACTGCATGCGCTGTGTTAGTGGCGCTCTAGGATCTCTCATAACAGGTTGGGCCATCCAACGAATCAATTCTTTTTGGGCAAATGCAAGCTTTGATTGAAGTGTTTCACCCATCTGTTGCATAAACAACAAAAGCTGCTTACGCAATTCTTGTGTATCTGGAACAGCAAACTCTGCTGCCTGAGAAGGGGTAGCTGCCCTTACATCCGCAACAAAATCACAAATCGTAAAATCGGTTTGATGTCCGACCGCCGAAATAATTGGTATTGAACATTGTGCAACTGCTCTTGCAACAATCTCTTCATTAAAAGGCCATAAATCTTCGATCGATCCACCACCTCTACCTACGATTAAAACATCAATTTGAAACTTTGCTTCTGATGCCAATTCAATCTGTTCAACAATTGTTTTAGCAGCATCATCTCCTTGCACTTTGCATGGAAAAAGCACAATGTCTACAACAGGCGCTCGTTTTTCAATCACATGAATAATGTCTTTAATCACAGACCCTGTTGCTGATGTTACAACGCCAATTCGACGTGCAAATGAAGGAATTGGTTTTTTTCTCGCTTGATCAAACAATCCTTCTGTCTGAAGTTTGGATTTAAGTTGCAAAAACTTTTCAAAAAGCTGCCCTTGACCTTTTTCTGAAATAGATTCAATAACAAATTGATACCTTCCACCCTTTTCATACACTTCAATTTTACCTTTTGCTTGAACAAGCGAACCTTCTTTAAGCGGAATTTGTGCTTTAGCATTGGCAAATCGAAAAAATACACATGGAAGAATTGATGATTCATCCTTTAAAGAAAAATACATATGGCCTGCGCTATTGCGGCCTTTATAGTTTGACACTTCTCCCTCAATCACAATAGGGTGCTTTGATGCAAAATGATGCGCAAGCAAATGTTTAATTTCTATCGTGATTTGGGAAACTGAAAATACTTCTTCTTGGTCACTGTTCTTTTCAGCTATATTTTCATTTTTTGCGTAATCAAATAAATCCATAACTACTACATCTGCTGTTCAAGCTTTTGGACCATTTCGTTTTCTTTGTTGATAAGATCAGAAATAGCCATGCTTTTTTCAAATACAAACACTTGATTTCTACCATTATTTTTAGCGTGATACAATGCTTGATCTGCATGCTCAATTAAAACAGGTTGTTCTTGCGCATGCTCAGGAAAACTCGCTATTCCAATAGAGAACGTAACAGGAATCAAAATCTGATTATACTTCCATTGGCTCTGGCCAATTTTTTCGATCATCCGTTTGGCTAACTTTTTAGCTGCATCTGAAGACGTATTTGGAAGAATAATCGCAAATTCTTCACCACCATACCGAGCCACCAAATCTGTGGTTCGCACTTGTTCCTGCAAAAACATCGCCGTATTTTTTAATATGAAATCTCCCGCTGGATGTCCATACTCATCATTAATCTTTTTAAAATGATCCAAATCTATCAACATCATGCTTAAATCATGGCCATAACGTTTACAACGCAGCAATTCTTTTGAAAGTTCTTCTTGAAAGGTACGATGATTAACAAGATTTGTAAGACCGTCAGTTGTTGCAAGCTTTTCTAAATAGCCAACACTGATTGCATTTTTAATTGCGATGGATGCTTGAAACGCCAAAACCTCAAGCATATTTTGAATAATTCTTGTGAAAAAGAAATTTTTCTCACTCATCAAGAGAATTGCACCGATCTTTTCGTCTTTAGCATACAAGGGCAAAATCAAAACAGATTCATAAATATTGGGCACTTTAATCTTTTGATGAAAGAGGGATGAATGACGGTGTTTTTGTATAAAATTGTTATAGTGAAGAGGTTTCATTTGATCAATAGACCACGAAACAGAACCTTTTTGATATTCAAGTCTAAAAGTTTTTCCTACCAGTTGATGCTGGTCCTGATTTGAATCAAGCACGATCATATTTTTATCTACGTCTTGATTATACAAAACAACGCAGCCCCAATCATAGAGCGCGATTGATTTAGCCATATGTAACAATGTTTCCAAAACTTCTTGAAGTCTAAAGGCGTGATTTAATGCTGAGCTTGCTTGATAAAAGCTTGAAAACTCTTGCTTAAGATGTTCAAACTGAGCCAAGGTTTTTGAATCTGAAATTACATGATAAAATTGCGAGCAAATCCTTTCAACAATTGAAATCTCTTGGCCCGTATAATGTTTAACTTCAAGATGGTCCATCATCATAACGCCATATAAGCGATCATCCTTTACAAGTGGACACACCAAGATAGATTTTATGTCAGGAGCATTTTTATAATATATCAATTCAGGTATCGCGTTTTCATGAATTTGCATGGTTTTTTTCTGTGATGAAATCAATCGAAAAATACCCTCGTTTGGCATCATATGATGCTCCTCAAATGAAGGGTCTGCTGACTGAAATGATTTAAGAAGAAACGTCTCTTCCACTGCATCAAATACATAAAAGCTACATGTATGAGGAACAAATATTTCAAATAATACTTGGGTTAAATTATAAAATTGCTCTTTTTCCTGACCTATTCTTTGCGTAGCTTGTGCCATTCTTTGTTGTTCAACACCTACAAGTTCTTTTTCTGTATCTTGTAAGTATTTCCTTGATTCTCTCTCAAAAACAGCCAATTTCTTTCCGAGCATTTCAATTTTTTTTCTGTTCATATAGGTTACGGAAACAGAAAAAACCAACCACATTCCAAAAACGAGAGTTCCAACAACCCAATATTCAGGATAAAGCCAACGCAAATGGATTCCACATAAAACAAAATTCACAAATGCCCAAAACCATGACATTCGCAAAAGCAAAATAGCACCGGTGATTGGAAAGAAGAGTAAATAAAAATAGTACGAAGAAAAAACATCTACACACAAAAGAACAATCAGTTGAAGCAAGATAAAAACTTCGATTTTTCTTCTTCTTTGTTTATTTCCTTGCGAAATTTTTAGGTCTTTTTGAAACAAATTCCAAACCCATATTCCACAAAGAAAAAACAAAGCAAAACCCTGATACTCCACATAGATACTGCCGAATGTGGCTGCTACAAAGGCAATTACAATTCGAATCATATGGATCATAGAGGGCTCTTTCTAAATATGTACTGAATTTCGTGATCATGTTGCATATTCATTTTTTCTCGCGCATATTCATAGATTTTACGATCATTCGAAGAAAAATCGACGACTTCTTTTCGAATTTCTTCTGTCTGTAACTGAAGAGTATGGATATCTTTTTGAAGCTCCTTTTTCTCACCCCATAAAGATAAACTGGTCAATAGACCTCGGTCACCAATAGCTGAAAAAATAAAAAGTGCGATCAAGTACCCCCAACACAGAAGATAAAAATAATCCTTTTTATCGTTGATAAAACCACGCATCAATTTATCATAGCAAGAGAATCACTGTTAAAAAAGTATTTCCTTGTATGACAAAGTTTTATGACCACAAAACTAAACCAGCAATTGTACTCTCTGGAGGGGGCTCTAGGGGGGCATATGAAGCCGGTGTTATGCACTATATCCGCACACAGCTTCCTGCTTCAGCCAATCAAAAGCTAAAATTCTCAATTTATTGTGGTTCCAGTGTAGGTGCGATCAATGTCTCGTTTTTTGCATCCTCTGCCCATGATCATCAGTATCAAGGCCATGAAATTCTTAGACTTTGGTCCAATATTACCGCGGAGCAAATTTATAAGCGTGGAGCCTTGACGCTAGGAAAGCTTCTGCTTCATTCAGCAACTGGCTTTTCTATGAATTTTACAGGGCTAAATCGGCTTTTTTCTAAAGAGCTACAGCCCGTTCACTTTGAGGGCTTATTAAACACTCGGCCTTTTTTCCATTTTTTACTTCAAAATGTGAAGTGGCCTATGATTTCACAAAACATTCAGGATGGCTTTTTTGATGCCATAGCAATTGCTGCTACCAACACTTTGACTGGTGACATTGAGCTTTTTGTCGATCACAAAAAGGACCTCTTTTATCAAAGCAGATTTACAATGAAAAAAACCCGCATTTCGCCAAGGCATATTATGGCTTCTGCTGCTCTTCCTGTTCTGTTTCCTTCTGTTTCCATCAATGGAGTTTATTATAATGATGGAGGATTACGAATGAATACTCCACTTACGCCTGCTGTACACCTTGGTGCTACCGACATTCTTACAATTACGACTAGTTCTCAAGATCCCCAAACAACTGCGCCTGTTGGTACCCGCCCCGGACTGGGTGATCTGATCGGAACATTCATCTACTCCATCTTACAAGATCGAATAGAAACGGACGAGCATCAGCTTCAAAGAATCAATAGAATTTTAGAAGAAGTAAAAAAGAATACGGATCAGGAAACCTATGAAAAGGTCTGCGATCAAGTAGGGGTAAGACCTATCCGAGCATTACGTATTTTTCCCTCTTATGACATTACAAGCCTTGTAGACGATGAATTAAGAAAGTCGTTGCGCAGCCTTCGATCTTTTGGCTCTCTTGAAAAGGCCGTTATAAGGCTTTTGGAAATCAATGAAAAAAGTGGCAGTAATCTTTTGAGTTATTTTCTTTTTGAATCTTCATATATCAACAAACTTCTTGAGCTTGGGTTCCAAGATGCCAAAGCTAAACACGATGAAATCATGGAGTTTGTTGAAAATTTATAGATCATTCTTTGAAGAAGAATATCTTGCCGTGGACAGAAATATACACTTTTTTCGGATGTCCTGACTCATAGATTGATATAACCAGATGCAAAGATCAATCAGTCTTAATGATCCTCAAAAAGCATATATTTCTGTCCTTGATGTAGATACGTTAAATGAATGCTTTACATTAGAGTTGTAAGATGGGAAGCGGACAAATTGCATTCTACAATTTGGCAATTATATCTCTATTATTCAAAAAAAACGCATGTTTGATTGTGTATAAAAATCCATAGACTAGATTTGTTTGGCGATTTTTTTAATTTCTTCAAGGCTATCAGGGTTTGCAATCGATTCCATATTTTGAATTGCTTCCCCTTGAAAAATTCTTTTGACTGAAATTTCGACTTTTTTTCCACTTAATGTGTATGGAATCTGAGATACAGAAAAAATGTGCTTTGGAACATGTCTTGGAGATGTGGCTGCGCGAATCTGATCTTGAATTTTTTTCTTTAAAATCGGTGTTAGTGTTAACTCAGGCTCAAGCATCACCAAAAGCACGATTTCTTCATCGCTTTCTTTAGGAACACTGGTAACAATGGCATCTTGCACTTCCTGCATCTGATCTAAAACACGATATATCTCTGCAGTTCCGATACGAACACCGCCCGGATTGAGTGTTGTGTCTGATCTTCCAAAAATAACGCTTCCACCACGCTCATTGAACATGATGTAGTCACCGTGACACCAAACACCTTGGTACGTTGTAAAATAAGCTTGGGTATATTTCTGACCATCAACATCATCTAAAAAATGAATAGGCATAGAAGGTGCTGGAGACAAACAAACAAGCTCGCCCTTTTGGTTCAAAACATTTTGCCCGTCAAAATTATAAGATACAACATTCATGCCTAAGCCCTTGCACTGGATCTCACCTTGATAAATAGGAAGCATGGGATTTCCTAATACAAAACAAGATATAATATCTGTACCACCAGATATGGATGTAAGCTGAATGTCTTTCTTAACATTCCCATACACCCAAGCATAATCCTCATCGACCAGAGGAGACCCTGTAGAAAAAATATTCACTAGACTATCAACAGAAACTACACGCTTTGGATAAAAACCATCGTGCCTACAAGACGCGATAAATTTTGCAGACGTTCCGAAATGCGTAATTGTTTCATTTTCAATCATACGCCATAAGCGTTCAATAGACGGATAATTGGGAGAACCATTGTACACTACAAGCTGCGTTCCCATCATTAAAGAAGAAACCATCCAATTCCACATCATCCATCCGCATGTGGTGTAATAGGAAAATACAGAGCTATCATTTAAATCACAATGAAGCGCGAGTTCTTTGTAGTGCTGCAAAAGCACACCACCAGCTCCATGTACGATTCCCTTAGGCTTTCCTGTAGTACCAGAAGAAAATAAAATATATAGCGGGTGATTAAAAGGAAGTGGAACAAATGTAAGGTCTGTCTGTGGTTTTTTTTGCGCAACATCTTTCCACAAAACTAAATTACCTTTCGGTCTTTTTGAAGGTTTTAAAATTTTGGGTATCCAAACAACAACTTCAATGCTTGAAACCTCTTTAAGAACTGCCTCTATATTTGTAGCAATGTCGTATTCTTTTCCGTTGTAGGCATAACCATTTACACTAAATAAAACCTTTGGTTGAATTTGCGAAAGTCTATCCACAAGTGCGCTTGCACCAAATTCTGGTGAACAACTTGACCAAGTAGCACCCAAACTAGCACAAGCAAGCATTGCAATGATGCTCTTTTCATCATTGCATAAAATACCGGCCACACGATCTCCTGCGCGAACGTCATGTTTTCGTAAAAAATCCTGAAACAATGTAACTTGAGAGATAAGTTGTTCAGCAGTAATTTCTTTTCGATTTCTTTCTTCGTCAAGTGCTACAATCGCAACTCTTTTGGGATTACCCATCATCCAAGGTTTGAGAAGATTTTTTGCAAAATTGAGTCTTGCACCTTCAAACCACTGTGCGCCAGGCATAACTCGGTCTTGCAATACGCTTCTATATTGGGAATCATGTTCAACATCCATGTACTTCCAAATACTTTCCCAAAAATCTTCGATGTGTGTCACACTCCACTGATGCAAATCAAGATAGTGTTGCCCTGAGAAGGTACTATTTTCTCTGGCCCATCGCATGAACTTGGCCATCTGGCTATTTTTCAGAAGTTCGGGAGTGGGATGCCAGACAATAGATTTAGACATAAGTTTTTACATTTTGCTTGGAATTAACACAAAAGACCAGAAAATAAGGGAGAATGCTTTGATACAGCCAAAAAACCCATTATGGCTGTGATCCGTATCCGTATTGCTTTACTGTTTGCGCAAAAATAAGCTCTCTTTGAATTTCAGAGGTGCCCTCACCAATCTCACAAAGCTTTGAATCTCTCCAGTATCGTTCTACTGGATATTCATTTACATACCCATAACCGCCATGAATTTGAACTGCACGATGACATGCCCTTTTTGATGCTTCACTTGCATAAAGTTTTGCTTGGGAAGATTCCCTTTTGGCAAACTTCTTTTGGTCATGAAGATAACAAGCACGAGCTACCAAAACTTTTGCAGCTTGTAACTCAGTAAATGAATCCGCAATCATCCATTGAATAGCCTGAAAATCAGCAATTGATTTGCCAAAAGCATTTCTTTCCTTTGCGTATTTGACCGCTTCCTCTAATGCACCTCTACCAATACCTAGCGCCAAAGATGCAATGACAGCACGACCACGATCTAATATTTTCATCGTGTCTACAAAACCCATATGAAGTTCACCCAACATATTTTCTTCAGGTACTTCTAAGTTTTCAAAAGAAAGTGATGTTGTGTCACTAGCTCGCATACCAAGCTTATTTTCTTTTTTACCAATGTGCAGGCCTTTCCAGCCCTTCTCCGCTACAAAAGCTGTAATACCTTTGTTTCCGCGTGCAGGATCCGTATTGGCCATAATGACATAAACATCTCCGTATGTTCCATGCGTAATAAAATTCTTAGATCCATTGATGACCCAACGGTCTCCCTTTTTAACCGCTGTTGTTTTCATGCCCGATGCATCACTACCTGATCCCGGCTCAGTTAGACACCACGCACCCAATTTTTGACCCGTAGCGAGTTCAGGAAGATATTTCGTTTTTAATGCTTGGCTACCTGCAGTCAAAATATGACCACAAGTTAAACCATTGTGTGCCTGAACAGAAAGCGCTGTGGATCCGTCGTAACGACCAATTGCCTCCACTGCAATTGCAAAACTCATAACATCCATACCTGATCCACCAAATTCCTCAGGTACCAAGATGCCCATTAAACCCAATTCACCAAGTTTACGTAAAATCTCTAAAGGGAATGTGCATGTCTCATCTCGCATCATTGCGCCTGGCTCTACTTCATTCTTTGCGAACTCCGTAACCATCTCTTTGATCATCTGATGATTTTCTTCTAAATCAAAATTCATTGTTTCTTACTTCCCCTCTACTTGGTTGATTGCACATTGGATGCAACCCAATCTGTAATATCTTTTAACGAAGCGCCCGGTGTAAAAATTTTTGCAACGCCAGCGTCTTCAAGTTTTGGAATATCTTCGTCAGGAATAATACCTCCACCAAAAACAGAAATTTCTGGTGCTCCTTTTTCTTTCAAGAGTCGTATAACTTCAGGAAACAAAAACATATGCGCACCTGAAAGCACAGACATACTTACAGCATCAACATCTTCGTCAATTGCTGCACTAACAATCATCTCAGGTGTTTGATGTAGGCCAGTATAAATCACTTCAAAACCAGCATCACGCAACGCTCGCGCAACTACTTTGGCGCCTCGATCGTGCCCATCAAGTCCTGGTTTGGCAACCAATATGCGTAGTTTCTTTGCCATACTTATCCCCTTCTTCTATTAAAGCCACTTTGGGTCGTGGTACTCTCCAAAGGTCTCTCTAAAAACATCACAGATTTCACCAAGTGATGCATATTCACGAACTGCTTCAATAATAAAAGGCATTACGTTTTGTGTTCCAAGCGCTGCTTGTTTTAGATTTTGCAAACATGCTTCCACTTTTTGATTATCCCTAGATGCTTTTATTTTTGTAACATTTTGGATTTGAACTTTTTCTACTTCTTCACCAATCAACAAAATTGGAACTTCTTGTTTGCTGTCATCAATGTACTTATTGACACCTACCACAGTTTTATCATTGGATTCTACTTGGCGTTGATATTTGTATGATGCATTTCCAATTTCCTGTTGAGGGTAACCTTTTTCAATGGCTTCAATAATACCCCCCATCTTGTCAATATTTGTGATGTACTCTAGTGCCTTGGCTTCAATTTCATTGGTTAGCTTTTCAACAAAGTAACTACCCGCAAACGGATCTATGGTTGCTGGAATACCTGATTCTTCAGCAATGATTTGCTGTGTACGAAGCGCTAGCGTTACCGCCTCTTCTGTAGGAAGCGAAAGTGTTTCATCCAATGAATTTGTATGTAAACTTTGAGTACCACCCAAAACAGCTGACATTGCCTGAATGGTTGTGCGAATCACATTGTTGTACGGCTGCTGTGCAGTGAGCGAGCATCCTGCAGTTTGTGTATGAAATCTACACATCATACTTTTAGGATTTTTCGCGCCAAATCTTTCTTTCATCACGCGTGCCCAAATTCGTCTTCCTGCTCGGAATTTTGCAATTTCTTCAAAAAAATCTGAATGGGAATTAAAAAAGAACGAAAGTCGTGGCGCAAATTCATCTACACTCATGCCTCGTTCAATACCGGCTTGCACATAGCCAATACCATCAGCCAATGTAAAACCTAATTCTTGCGCTGCTGTCGAACCCGCTTCACGTATGTGATACCCAGAAATTGAAATTGTATTCCACCTTGGAACATGATCTTTGGCAAACTCCATCATGTCCACAATCAAACGCATGCTAGGTCTTGGTGGGTAGATCCATGACTTCTGCGCGATATACTCTTTTAGAATATCGTTTTGGGTTGTACCACCTACTTTATCCCAGGAAACACCTTGCTTCTCAGCAACAACCAAATACATCGCCCACAAAATACTTGCCGGCGCATTGATCGTCATCGATGTAGTAACTTGATCAAGCGGAATCTTATCAAAAAGCGTTTCCATATCGGCAAGTGTATCAATCGACACACCAACCTTACCAACTTCGCCCCTAGAACGATCATGGTCTGAATCATAGCCCATAATTGTCGGCATATGAAACGCTACAGACAATCCAGTTTGCCCTTGCTTAAGCAAATAATGAAAACGCTCATTAGAATCTTTTGCTGTACCAAATCCTGCAAATTGGCGCATGGTCCACAAGCGACCACGATACATGGTTGAGTGGATACCTCTTGTAAATGGAAATTCTCCCGGATTGCCAAGGTCATTTTTATAATCTAGATTCTCAACATCAAGAGGTGTGTAAAGACGCTCAATTTCATGGTCAGACAGTGTGGTGAATTTTTCTTTTCTCTCAGGAGATTTTGAAAGCGTTTGTGCCAGCGTTTCTTCTTTCCACCTTTGATATTCTTTTTTAAGATTTGAACTCAATGTACCATTCCTTTTAAAATTCAAACTCTTTTAGTGTTTGCGCCGCAATTACAAGTCGTTGAATTTCACTTGTTCCTTCATAGATTTCTGTCACACGCGCATCGCGTATGTACCTCTCAACTGGATAATCACGCGTATAACCATAACCACCATGAATTTGTAATGCATGATGTGTTACAAATGTTGCGGTCTCACTTGCAAATAATTTTGCCGCTGCTGAATATCTTGTGAATCTTCCACCTTGTGTTTTCTTAAATGCAGCTTGATACGTAAGCAAACGAGCAGCTTCAACTCGTGTCGACATATCACTGATCATCCATTTGAGTCCCTGATTTTCTAAAATTGGTTTACCAAATTGCTTTCTCTCAAATCCATATTTAATGGCTTCATCAAGGGCTGCTTGTGCAATACCTACAGCCTGTGCAGCAATACCAATACGACCATTATCCAATGTTTTCATCGCGATGATAAAACCTGAAAGCTCGTCACCTAGGCGTTGGGTTACGGGGATTTTTACATCTGTAAAACTAATGGTGCAAGTACTGGAAGAGCGAATGCCTGTTTTATTTTCTGCTTTGCCTATTTCAACACCCGGCGTTTTTGTATCAAGCACAAATGCATTAATACCCTTGGCACCCTTGGAAGAATCTGTCATGGCAAAAACAATCATGACATCACTATAAGAACCATTGGTAATCCAATTTTTTGCACCATTGATGATATAGTGATCACCTTGTCTAACAGCTGTTGTAGCCATTGTCGCAGCATCTGAACCACTCATTGGTTCAGTTAAACAATATGCGCCTAATTTTTCACCTTGTGCTACTGGAACTAAAAATTTCTGCTTTTGTTCTTCCGTACCGAAATTCTTTAATACCTCAGCAACGAGTGAGTTATTTACCGAAAGGGCAACACCTGTCGCAGCACAAACTTTTGAAATTTCCTCAATGACAAGTACGTAAGAAAGCGGGTCTTGTCCTGCACCTCCATAAGCCTCATCGATGGCAATGCCCATAAAACCCAACTCACCCAATTTTTTGATCTGCTCTTTGGCAAATGTGTGTGTTTCATCATTTTTGCTTGCAACCGAAGCGAGCTCTGTTTGCGCGAAGTCTCTTGCAAGTTGTTGAATTTGTTGATGATGTTCGGATAATTCCAAATGCATAGTGAGCTTTATGTATCAAAACCACAAGCCCTGACAAGCGAAATTGCGCATCTAATAACTTGATTTTAGAGGCTTTTTTTCGTTCAGAATCAACGAAAGCACAATGATTGAACCACCGACCACAAGACGCACAAAGTTGGTATGCTCGCCAAAAAGAAGAACTGCTACAATTATGGCCAAAGGAATTTTCATATTGTTCATAATTGCGAGGGTTCCTGATGAAACCGTAACAGCACCCTTATTCCACAAGAAAAATCCCAGTCCTGAAGGAAGCACACCGAGGTATAAAAGTATCAACCATTGACGCTGCGTTACTTCAAAACCCGTCATACTATTATTCCATAAACTTAAGCCCATTGTGACACACAGCGCACCAAAATACATGGGAACAAACGCTTTTTTCTGATCTTGTTTTTCATTTTCAAATAGCCGTTTGTATAGAACTTGTCCCAAAGCAAAGCAAAAATTCGACAACTGCAAAAGAAAAAAGCCAAGCCAAAAATTACTTCTTGTAAGTTCAGAAAAAGTAATCACTGCGGAGCCTACAATACAAACACAAACCCATATCAAATGATTTATGCGAATTTTCTTATCAAAAAAATCATACAGCAATGTTACAAAAAAAGGTGTAGTGATTGTAAAAAGTGCAACTTCATGCGCCTGAAGATATTGAAAAGACTGTATATACAACAAGTACATAAACCCAAACTGGAGTGCGCCTATACCAAAAAGCTTTAGTGTAATTTTATCTTTAAAAACTTCGGGGCGAAAAAAAGGAATAAAAACCAAAAGCGCAATTGCCATTCGAACCATTGCAACAAAACTTGATGGAAGTCCGGTTAACTCACCCTTGATAAAACTAAATGAAAAAGCCCACAGAATCGAAACGACCCAAAGGTAGATCACGATTTATGATCCCAATTTGGTTTTCTCTTTTCTAAAAAAGCATTCATGCCTTCTTTAGATTGAGGTGAAGAAAAACAAAATGCAAAATGCTGCTTTTCAACTTCTAGCGCTTCTGACATTTTCAGATTTTGCCCTTCAACAATTGCCTGCTTGGCACGACGAACTGCAAAAGGTCCATTTTTTAAAATCGCTGAAGCAACCTCATCGACACTTCGATCAAATGTTTCATGCAAAAATACTTGATTTACCATACCAAGCGAAAATGCTTCTTGCGCTGATATCATTTTTCCTGTGTAAATTAATTCTTTGGCCTTGAGTGCTCCAACCATACGTGAAAGACGTTGTGTACCTCCAAAGCCGGGTATCAATCCAAGTGTTACCTCTGGCAAACCAAATTTCGCTTTATCTGAAGCATAGATAAGATCACAGGCAAGCGCCAATTCACAACCACCACCCAACGCAAAGCCTTTTACACAAGCAATAAAAATCTTATCACTCGCTTCTATATCGGAAAATAAATGCTGGCCTTTATAAGAAAAAAGCTTTGCATCCTGCGAATCCATATCTTTCATTTGTGAAATATCTGCACCTGCAACAAATGCCTTATCTCCGGCACCGCAAACTTTAACAACACGAACTGTTTGATCGTTTTGGAGTGATTTTAATGTATTTGAAAATTCAATGATAAGCTCTTGATGGAGTGCATTTAAGCTTTCAGGACGATTGATGGTAAGAGTTGCAACAGCACCATTTTTTTCAAGTGTGATCACACAAACTCCTTATTCGTAATGAAATACCCCTCGACCCACTTTACGGCCTAAACATCCAGCGTCTACATAACGCCTTAAAAGCGGTGACGGTCTATATTTATCATCTCCCAAACCTCTTTGCAGTACTTCCAAAATTGACAACACAGTATCTAAGCCAATGAAATCTGCAAGAGTAAGCGGACCCATAGGAACATTGGTCCCTAGCTTCATTGCAAGATCAATATCTTCAGCTGATGCAATTCCTGATTCAAGCGCAAAAAAAGCTTCATTGATATATGGACAAAGAACACGATTGACCAAGAAACCAGGAAAATCTTGCGCGGTTACAACAGTTTTGCCCATTTTTTCACTTACTTCTAAAATTGCTTTATAGGTTTGCTCACTTGTTAGGTGGCCCTTCACTACCTCAATTAATTTCATGACAGGCACAGGATTCATAAAATGCATACCAATTACTTTGTCTGGGCGTTTGGTTGCGTTGGCAATTTTTGTAATAGAAATAGATGAGGTGTTTGTAGCCAATATTGTGTCTTCGTGTGTGATTTCTTCTAACTCTTCAAATAATGCAAGTTTGGTTTCGACATTTTCTGAGGCTGCTTCAACAACCAATTGCGCTTCTTCCATGAGTTGCAGGTGTGTTGTTTTTTGAATACGTGAAAGAACAAGTTCTTTGTCGCTTTCAGATATTTTCTCTTTTTGAATCATGCGATCAAGATTTTTTGCAATATGGGAAAAACCTTCTTCTACACGCTCATCTGAAACATCACTGATAATTACATCAAATCCATTTTGTGCAGCAACATGTGCTATGCCGCTTCCCATTTGACCACTACCCACAATACCTATTGTTTTAATCATCTTTGTACTCCAAGGGCTACAGCTTCTCCACCACCAATGCACAACGAGGCCATACCTGTTTTTTTATTTTCCTGAACCAATGCAGAAAGAAGCGTAATCAAAACTCTAGCTCCGCTTGCGCCAATCGGATGACCCAAAGAAACTGCTCCACCATAAATATTAACTTGCGATGGGTTGAGTCCAAGTTTTTGATTTACTGCAACTGAAACAACAGAAAACGCTTCATTAATTTCGAAAAGATCAACATCTTGAAGAGACATTGAAAGTTTTTCTGAAAGTTTAGTAAGTGCATCGGCAGGGGCTAACGTAAACCATTCTGGTTCACGTGCAGCTTGCGTGTATCCTGTAATTGTTGCAATTGGTGTGCAACCTAATTCTTTGGCTTTATCTTCAGACATTATAAGAAGTGCCGCAGCACCATCATTGATACTTGAAGCATTGGCTGCTGTAACTGTACCGTTCTTATCAAAAACAGGTTTCAATGTTGGAATTTTATCAAACTGAACACTTTTTGGTTCCTCATCTTCAGTAATAACCGTAACATTACCTTTTCGATCTTTAATTTCTACCGGAACAATTTCATTTGTAAATTTACCTGTGCTTTGTGCTTTTTGTGCACGCTTGTAACTTTCGATCGCAAAATCATCTTGTAGCTTTCTAGAAACATTACATTCTTTTGCACATAATTCAGCAGCACTGCCCATGTGATAGTTGTTATAGACATCCCACAGACCATCGTTGACCATGGTATCAATCATCGTGGCATTGCCGAGACGATACCCCCGTCGAGCTTGAGGAAGAGCGTAAGGTGCATTGGACATACTTTCCATACCTCCTGCAATAACAACTTCTGCATCACCCAATGAAACTGCTTGTGCTGCAAGCATGACAGCTTTTAGGCCTGAGCCGCAAACTTTTCCTATTGTGGTTGCCGGTACATGATTCGGAAGGCCTGCAAATTTAGCAGCCTGACGTGCGGGCGCCTGTCCTACCCCAGCAGTAAGGACGTTGCCCATAATCACCTCATCCACAGAGGCGGGGTCAATGTTTGCCCTTGTTAGCGCGGCTTTGATGGCAAAACTTCCTAGCTCTGGAGCGCTGTATGAAGATAATGAACCCATGAAACTTCCTATGGGTGTTCTTGCATAGGAAACAATAACTGCTTTTTTAATCATGTGTGGGTCTATATCAGGAGATGCCTTGTAGGTCTAAGATTTATACGCTGAACACAAAAACTGTTAATTAAATGAACATGTCTCAGGGATTGCACCCACCAAACACTGAACCGCAGATGGATTTGGTGTTTGGATATTATAGCTTGTGCCTGTGACTCGATCTTTGGGATCATAAAAATCTAGAAAAAATTCAATCCACTGATTTTCATCCATGGAAGAAGTAAGGTGCGGAAGAGGCATAACCTGATGTCGTCGAAGTGTCGGATCAGGATCCACATACATCGCCCCGGGTAAAACCACATCACCTGAAAGACTCACCTGTCCTTCATGGTAGGATGTACTCACAGCGCTTTGACTTAGGTTGGCAAGTTCTGTGCGAATATTGGCCACAACACGATCTTTCATACCTGCCGGGTTCATATCCATTGTAATTACTGTTTGATTGCTTAGTCCGTCTCCTGCATTGGGAATAAATCGATTGCCGAGTGCAACACCAAGACTTCCATCATTAAATTTATTAACACTTGTGCCGCTGTTCCATGTAATCAAAGAACCATATTGTTCGCCAGATCCATGTCCATCATAACTTCCTCCAGCGTCTCCAAAAGCACTGTTGTATACAAAATATGCATCAGAATAAGTGGTTTTAACTCCATGATTATCTGTCGTGACACCTGCAATTTCATCTGTCGCCATAAATACTGGCCCTGTAACGCCATCAATCACATCTAAAATTTCTTCCTCATGTATAATTTGTGTAACAAGTTTTCCACCAATCATGAGATTGTTTCCGACAGATTGAAGCGAAGAACAGAGATAGTTATGATTTGCAAGCTCAACAGGAGAAGAGTTTTGTGTAAGAGAATACAAATAAATTTTCCCATCTTGAAAAGCTTCTGCTGAACAAGGATTTGAACCACCACTTGGTGGATCACCCCCACCGGAACCGGGTGCATCAGCATAACATGTTTCAACTGGAGAAATCATATGCATAAATTCCATCAACGAGCTTGTCACTTCACCACCTGTATCAGGTTCTATTGTTATTTCTCTGTTGCAAGGAATGGTTCGCGATAAACAAACAGGGATAAATGGCTCACCATTGACAACAAGCGGTTCATTTCCAACAGCTGTCACAACACGATCCTCTGCAGTACTTCCAGCATCTAATGTTACTTGTGTAAAGTTACCAAAACTTAAATCACTGCCCAATGTTGTTTTGTACATAACCAATCCATTTGCATTTGGATTGTCTTTGGTAAGTGATGAAATCCACAACTCATTATTGAACATAAACGACCCGGATGCGGTGTCTTTGATTGATGTTGAAGATGTTTCGCTGTTTAGAACATGCAACTCACACCCTGCTAGTGAACAAAGACCGGATGCATTGTTGTTACTTAACACACTCGCCATCGATCCCGCCCCCAAATCAATGGTTGCTATCATAGGTGTACGAACAGGTGAATTGCCTAAATCACCAACTACACCCATTCCCATAACCAAAAGAAGGTTTTGACCGTTTTGCTGAACTGGATACACCTGTGTTGGATAAAAGTGATGAGTTGCGTCTCCAAAAGTAATAACAAAATCATCATTGGTTACGGGGTTACTTGGATCTGGACAACCTGTTGTAACAGGACAACCTTGTCGATCTAAAATAACAAGTTTTCCATCGTTTGCTGCATTTTCATCAAAATTCATCACTGGAAGAACAACATAATCTTGATCATCATTAGGGTTTCTAAAATAAAGTGGTTTTCCGATATGCTCTGTGGGTGACAAGCCAGCAACACTATGAATATCTCCTGTATCTTTGGCCTGCACATAATGTTGACGTTGGTACCTTTCGTCTTCAAATGCTTTGTCTATAGCAAGTTTAACTTCATTGTATGCGGTAAATTCTTGTGTCTTTTGTCTCCACGTTTGAGAGACCATCATACGAACGCCAACAATGTTGGATGTTGTAATAAAAGATGACCAACCTGTGTTTGGATTGTTATCAAGTTTAAAAAATCCGACAGTTGTCGCATCTTTTTCTCGGCCCGCATCGCGTAATATCTCACCATCAGTATAACCTGTTAGGTTTTCATTGCCTGTCCATGTTTGGCCCAGCAAAATATCATATGAAAAACCAAGTGTAGACACGCGTCCTAAGTACTCGCGCATCTTTTGATTTGCTTCATATTCAGTTCGAACAATTACACTTTGCTTCTGCCCACTATCATCAAGAATATAATTGTTGTTTACATCATTGGGTTGGCCGTCTGAAGTCATCCAATCTAATTCGTACGTCACAGGTCGAACAACTTGCATATGTGTTTTGTTTTTAGCAAACTGAATTAAATCATCATTGGTAACACCTGTAAAAAATGTATTGTAATCGTAACTTCCCGGAACAACACCGGGCTTGGTAATAAAACCCGAACCGTAATTGTATTGATTGGTTGAAAACTCAATCATAACGTCTGTGCTTGGATACTGAAGTTTTATACGATTAGGAGACGTTGAAGTGTCTATATCAAGCACAACACCGAGTGCATTTTTTCCGGGCTCATACAGCATGACCCAATCGCCAATCTCCATATCAAAAGCGCTTGCATCATTGAGTGATACCTCAATCCAAGATCCATAAAGCGCGATATACTCTCCACCTGATGAGGGGTCTGGATCTTGCAAAGATTGTTCAACTTGATAAATTTTTGTCTTATCAGGATGACGGCGTAAAAATGTTACTGCATCACTTAAACCCTGATCATAGAAAACATTTTCAACATAATAATTTTCACCCAATCGATAACCGGGATGAGGGTAAATGGTTGCAAGACCAAGTTTTTGCCAATTTGAATCTACTTCCATAAGGTCTGCTTGAAATCGATCCAAAGTTTTCTGTGCTAAATCTTTTTTGACGGACTTGCCCATTGCCGCCATATGTGTTGCATTCTGTGATTCTAAAAATCGATAGGTTCCCGCTGCAATAACAACCACCAACAATGATGCGATCAATACTTCTATGATCGAATATCCGAGGCTCTTCTGTCTTTGAATTAACATTGTGTACATGACCCTTTTCCCTTACACCCATTATATCATTTCTGCACGCGGGGAAAGACCTGATCAAGTACAAATGGAAACTTTAGTTTCCATTTTTTATATCTATGAAATTATGCTTACAACCTATTGATTTGATTGTGTATTTTCTTGCGATTCTACCTGCTCAACAGGAAGCTCTTCACTTGGTTGCGAAGGTTCGCTCTGCAAGTCCTCAACAGGCACTGCAGGAACACTGATCTCATTTTGACGAAGTAAACTCTCACTTGACGAACGTGAGGAAAAAAAAGCAAGTGACAAACTGGTAAGCATAAAAATAACAGCAAGCACAGTTGTGATTTTTGTCATGATGGTTGCAGCACCTCGTGCACCAAGAACAGATTGAGAGCCAGCACCACCAAATGCACTCCCCATACCGTCTCCCTTACTTTGTTGCAAAAGCACAACAATAATAAGCAGAACACAGGCAGTAATATGTATAAATGTAATTAAACCAGTCATTTTTAAACCTCTTTGTAAAAAGCTCTGGTATCACAAAACTTGTGTTTAATCCAACCCTTAAAAATACCGCACACTAGCAATGTTGAATGATATTTACAAAACGTTCTGGATCTAGACTAGCGCCACCAACAAGCAAACCATCCACGTCTTTTTGCTTCATAATTTCGGATGCATTGGTTTCAGAAACAGATCCACCGTATAAAATTGGGATGGCTTGGCCCAGCGCCTTACCGTATTGCTTTTCAAAAAAATCTCGAATCCAACCATGTACTTCTTGAATTTGCGAAGTTGTTGCAGTGTTTCCCGTCCCAATTGCCCATATAGGCTCGTAGGCAACTACAAAGGTCAACAGGTCTTCTTCCTTTAACCCACGCAAACACTCTGTAAGTTGCTCTTCAATAAATGAAAATGTTTTCTGTGCTTTTCGTGTCAGTTCCGATTCGCCAATACACAATACGGGACTCATTTCATATTCAAGAACCTGTTTGAGTTTTTTTTGAACAATCTGATTTGTCTCATCAAAAATTGTTCTACGCTCGGAATGTCCAACAAGAACATATTCACATTGTATGTCTAAAAGCATGTTCGCAGAAACTTCACCTGTGTATGCGCCCTGATCAAATTCACTCACATTTTGGGCAGCCAAAAGTATTGCACTACCTGAGATCGCAATTTCGCATGGATGCAAAGATGTAAATGGTGGAGCAACTACAATTTCAACTTCTTGTTTACCGGACAATTTGTTTTTTAATTCTGTAACTGCACGAATGGATTCAGAAACAGTTTTATTCATCTTCCAATTTGCAATGATAATTTTTTTTCTCATGTAAGTTAGGATGTACAATAATTTTCTTCGATCGTCTATAAGATCTACATGTGGTAGATCAACTACAGAGCGTCATCAAACCCTTTAAACGCGGGTCTTGCAAAAACTTTAACGTTGCGCCCCCACCTGTAGAAATATGGGTCATTTCGGAAGATACACCCGCACGATCAACGGCAGACACTGAATCGCCCCCACCAATAATTTTTGTTGCATCAATTTTAGCGATGGATTTGGCCAATGCAGTTGTAGCAGTATCAAAGGGCGGCTTTTCAAACATGCCCATAGGGCCGTTCCAAAATACTGTTTTAATACCCTGAAGATGCTCAGAAAAATATGTAATTGTCTTGGGTCCGACGTCTAACCCCATCCATCCATCTGGTATACGAATCGAATCTGTCATGGTAGCAGAAGTTCCATTTATATCCTTGGCAATATGAAAGTCCCTTGGAAAGAAAATAGAAATTTTTCGACTTTCAGCTTCGTTCATTATTTTTTTAGCATAAGCAATCATATGCTCTTCATAAAGAGAAGTGCCGATTGGAATTCCATTGGCTTTTAAAAACGTAAAGGCCATTGCACCACCTATAAACAAGCGATCAACTTTTTTTAGAAGTTGTTCAACAACTTTAATTTTATCGGAAATTTTTGCACCACCTAAAACAACGGCATATGGCCTCTTAGGTTGTGAAATAAGTGGAAGCAGGTGCTGCAATTCTTTTTGTACCAAAAATCCAACAGCTTTAACTGGAACAAACTTAGTGATACCCGTAATACTTGCATGATCTCGGTGTAAAGTTCCAAAAGCATCACAGACATACACTTGGATTGATTTAGCTAATTCTTGTGCAAAATCTGGATCGTTGGTTTCTTCACCGGGATGAAACCGTAAATTCTCAAGTAAAATTAATTTATTGTTCGGATTTTGAAGAAGCTTTTTAACACCATCTCCAATGCAATCATCCGTAAAAATAATATCCCGGGAAAGCATTTCGGATAAGCGATCTGCAACAGGCATAAGTGAATATTTCGGATTGGGTTTACCTTCAGGGCGTCCTAGATGTGAAGCAAGTACAACACGTGCATTTTTTTCTAATAAATATTTTAATGTAGGAAGTATTTCAGTAATGCGTGTGTCGTTACTTACTACACCGTTTTCTAACGGTGTGTTTAAATCCGCTCGAAAAAAAACAATTTTATCTGCAACGTCAATATCTTCTATTGTTTGAATAGTTTTATTTTGAAATGCAAAAGGCATACATCACATGGCTATATAATCTACTTTGGAAAAAGGTAGAAAGATTTTTTTAACCTTTAAAAGAGAGGGTTTCTTTTCTTGATTTAACGTTTTCTGTACCTCTAGAATTAGTCCCGCACCCACTTGCTCTAGAACCTTCGCTTGAATGATAAACACATCCGCCTGCTCCTGATCTTTATATGCAAACGGCGAAAGCGGTGTTGACAAAAACACTGTTATATTTTGGTCTGCCCAAATACTATCTTGTTTTTTTTCCATTCAAATACCTCAGAACTTATGAAAACAAACCCAGCTGAAAAAAGCCGAAGAAGTAGTCCACAACAACAATAACTCCAAGCAGAAACAATACCATAAAAATAACAAACCTATATGGAAATGTTTCTTTTGTATTCATCTGGGTTGGATCAACATGATCAAGCCTTTTTTGCGCAATATCCACAGCATCATCACGAACATGGAATCCAGACATTGGAAATAAATGATTTAAAAACTTTTTTACTTCTGCTCTTGATGATTGCGGATAGTGTTTTTTTAAAATTCGAGCTAGATCATCAGCCAATGACGGTCCATCAGGATAACGATCTTTCGGATCCTCTGATAGCACTTTTTGCAAAACATCATCTAGTTCTTCTGGTACATCCGCTCTTGTTTTATGTGCAGGAGGCACCTGACACTTACGAACAGCTTCTATGGTTGCCTGTTCATTATCACGCAAAAAAAGTCTTTTTGATAAAAGAAGTTCATACAAAACAATCCCAACACTAAATAAATCCGATCTATGATCAAGCGGTTCACCATAGGATTGCTCAGGAGACATGTAACTGAATTTTCCGCGAATAACGCCCGGCTGTGTTTGTACGCCCTTATTTCTAATTTCTGCAATACCAAAATCAGCAACTTTAAATAAACATGAAGTTGTAACAAGAATATTTGGGGGACTAATATCACGATGAACAATTCCCAGAGGTTGATCGTAGTGATCTCGTTTTAAATGTGCATATGCAAGACCTTCGCAAATATCCAACCCAATCCATAAAACAACATCGATCGGGAAGTGAACATTTTTTGCAACCTGCTGCTGCACAACTTCGCCCAAAGATTTTCCATCAACCCATTCCATTGTAAAAAAGTAGGAATCATGAACTTTACCAAAATCAAGAAGCTGAACAATATTAGGGTGCCGAAGTAAAATAACGGTTCTCGCTTCATCCAAGAACATTTGAACAAATTTAGAGTCTTTTAGTAAATTGGGATGGATTCGTTTAAGCGCAACCCTTTCGTTTGAGCGAGTTCTGGCTAAATAAATCTCAGCCATTCCTCCTACAGCTATTTTTCTTTCAATGACGTATTTCCCAAAGCGATTGCTCAATCATCACGACCTTTTCGCGATCAAGGCTATCGTCTTCGCGCGATCAAGTAAATAAAAAATCACCTACTCTTTGTATTTAACAATGACAAAGAGCGTTTGACCCATTTGCACAGTGTCTCCTGCTTTAACCGTTGCTTCTTTGACTGGTGTTCCGTTAACATAAATGCCATTGGTTGAATCCAAATCGGAAATTCTAATCACATTTGAAACAGGATCAACTTCAATCATCGCATGCATTCGAGAAACATCTTCATCTCGAAAGAGACAGTCAACCTTACCTCGTCCAATAATAATTTTTTGTTTGGGAAAAATATATTTTTTACCCTTGTCAGGTCCTTTCCTAACCTCAAGACCATAGGGAATTGGGTTATCTGGATCCTTCTGTTTAGACAAACTAGGACTGGATAAATCCCATTTTGAAAATCGATCTAACTCATCATCAATCAAAGAAGAAATATCTTTTTGAACTGTTTTAGATTCTTCCATATTGGTATTTTTAAAATACTGAAGATTTTCAACGATATTAACTTGAACTTTTGTAAAACCAAATTCTATAATATCTAAATCTTTCAATTTAGCTTTTCTTACTTCTTCTCCATTTAAGATTGTTCCATTACGAGAATCTTGATCAACAACAAAAACTTCCTTGCCATGAATTTCTATGTTTGCGTGCAACGAAGAAATTTTACTGTCATTTAAATTAAATTGCGTGTTTTTTCGACCAATTGTAAGCACTGCCGAAGTCATTTGAATTGTCTTTTCAAAATCTTCCCCGCCAATCACTGTAAGGGTTACTTTAACAGGTAAATCTGTCACTATTGAAATACTCCCAAATATTCAATTTTTGTTTTTCCAACCCGAATCACATCTTCTTTCATTAATACTTTTCTTTCAATTCTTTTTTCGTTCACAAATGTTCCATTGGCTGAGGCTAAGTCATATAATATGACTTGATTGCTTTCCAGCCGCTCTAAATACGCATGCTTTCTTGAAACTTCTATATCTTGCAAAATAAGTTCTGTATCTTCTCTACCGATATAAACTTTATAGTTCATATATTTAAGCTTTATATTTTTACCTGATGGAAGAAGCACTCTGACTTTGATGTATTTCTTAATATCTTTCTGATCTTTAATTGAAACTGTATGTTTTGTTTCATCAAGAGAGACATTAAAAAATTCATCCCGTATGAGTTCTTTTAGTCCCCTCTGTGGAGATACCAAGAAACTTTTTTGTTCAACAAGCGTTTTATAACGATCGGGGTCAAGCTCAATATGAAACAAACTATCTCCAATGCGAACACTTTGATCGACAAATATATGTCGATCTCGAACTTGCTTACCATTTACAAAAGTGCCGTTCTTACTATCGTTGTCCACTATATGAAATTTGCCCCGTCGATAATCAATGGCCAGATGCTTTGAAGAAACTGCCCAGTCACGAACCAAAATATCCCCTTTCGTACGTCCTACGAGTGTTCGAACATACATCAAAGGAAACTGGCGGCCTTTTTCAGACCCTTCTGTAAAAACGATGATGGCGCCCAGTCCTTCAGGCAGGCGGCTACGCTCTTGGGATTCTACCAAAGTAACCTCACAATAGGGGTAATTATACCAATCAAATCAATATTTTACCACGATTCCAAACCCTTGTATATCTACGAAAACGGCAAGAAGGATTTTGACAAGGTTATCAAAAGCCTATAGGGGATCTTACGATTTATGAAAAATTTTTTCTACGTACTCTGCATTACAACCCTTCTTGTGGGTTGCCAAACCAAGGCACCACACAAGATTCAAGATGATCAACGTCTTTATGATCAAGGTATGCATTATTTCCAAAAACGAAGCTTTGTTTCTGCTATTGATTACTTTGTTGAAATCAAAAATCGTTTCCCAGAAAGTCCCTATTATCAAGAAGCAAAGCTAAGGCTTGCTGATTGTTATTATAAAACGCAGGAATTTATTGATGCTGAAATTGAATACCACCAGTTTGTTACACTCCATCCTCTTTACAAAGATATCGCAGAAGTATGGCTCAAATTAGGAAAATCTCAGTACTACCAAGCGCCCAAAAGCCATGAAAAAGACCTAACACAAATCAAAGCCGCCAAAACAACCTTTACAATGGTAAAACATAAGTGGCCGGGCTCCTCACAAGCAGATGAGGCACAAAAAATGATAGAATTATCTACCAACCAAGAAATTGAAAAAGAACTGTATCTTGGCAAGTTTTATTACCGCACAAAAAAATATAAGGTCGCAATTAAAAAATTAGAAGAACTCTCTTTAGAAGGATCACAAAACACGCAATATGTTGGTGAACGAAATATTCTTCTAGCCAAAGCGTACATAAAAAATAAGCAAACAAAAGAAGCTGCCCAAATATTAAAATCGATTATAAATAACGAAGCGCTTGCAAGCTATCACGGAAAAAGTCAGCGTCTTTTGAATCGCGTAGACGGCTCACAGACCTTCCACAATGGTCTGTAACGCCTGATCAAGAGCCTCAACCTTGGTTCCTCCAGCTTGGGCAAAGTCGGGCCTACCACCACCGGAACCTTCCAACACTTGAGCTCCAACTTTTACCATTTCTCCTGCATGGTATTTGTCGTTGAGTCCTTTTGACACCTTAACAACCAAATAGGCTTTACCCTCATAGGTTGCACCCAGAATAATCAATCCATTTTGAACTTTTTCTAAAAAGCGATCGGCAATGTCACGTAACTCTTTGGGATCTTGAATCTCAACTTTTTGAACAACATAATCTACACCATCTTTAGACTGTACATTCTGCATGGAAGTCTGTGCACGTGTAGTTGTTTGCTCACCTTGTTTATACTGTTTTATTTTTTGATACATCGTGGCCATTCGCTCTTCAATTTTATCTGTGGGCACACCAAATATTCCTGACAAACTACGCGTTACAATTTTTGGCGTCCACGCTTCATGCTGGTATTGATTAAAATCATCTTGAGGCGCAATAGGTTTTGATTTTTTCATGCTCGACTGTGCGTCTATTAACCAATGTGCAAAAGGGATAATTTGATACATAGACAGTTTGTACGTTTTGCATAGTCGGTCTGTTATTTGTTCTAGGGTTGAAAGGTACTGTATGGCTCTTTTACCCGTTATGGCCTCTACTCGTCGCACACCTGCTGAAACACTACTTTCTTTTAAAAATATAAATTTTTGGATGTCACCTGATTGTGTCACATGCGTACCACCACAAAACTCTTTGGAATAATCTCCAAGCGACAATACACGTACAACATCACCATACTTTTCACCAAACAAGGATACTGCACCTGATTTCTTTGCCTCATCAATTGGCAACACTTCCGTGATCATGGCATCGTTTTTTTCTATTCGTTGATTGATGATGTTTTCGATTTGATCCAACTCCTCCTGCCCTACTGCACTGGAATGGGTAAAATCAAATCGTAAACGTTCAGGCGCAACCAATGATCCTTTTTGTTCAATGTGACTACCTAAAACTTCTTTAAGGGTTGCATGAAGTATATGTGTCGCGCTGTGGTTTTTGGCTGTTGCACTTCGAAGTTCTGCATCTACGGTTGCCACTAGATCTGTACCCAAAGAAAGTACACCTTGTTCAATTTTCACATCATGCACAATATAGTCTTGACCAATCTTGTGCGTGTTGAGTACCTCAAGCGATCCACCATTCCACGTCATACTTCCAACATCACCCACCTGCCCACCGGATTCACCATAAAATGGTGTCTGATCAAGTAGAATGCTGATTTCATCAGATTCACCTGCAGATTGAATTTCTTTTCCGTTTTGAATCATGGATAGAACAACACCTTTGGCTTCAAGTGTTTTATAACCAAGAAATGTGGTTTGTATATTGTTGGCTTTCCATGCACTCACAAAATTTTCAAGTACTGCATGTTGATTACCTTTCCATGACCCTCGCGCTTTTTCACGGTGCTCAGAAAATGCTTGATGAAAACCATCCATGTCCACTTGCATGTTTTGTTCCCGAAGCACATCGGCAGTCATATCCACTGGAAAACCGTATGTATCATACAAATGAAATGCAACAGATCCAGATAGTGTATGTTGATTTTGCCTGATAAGCTTCTCAATTTCCTGTGTAAGAAGTTGGAGTCCACGATCTACAGTAAGTGAAAAAAGACTTTCTTCTTTCTCAATTGTTTCAATAATTCTTTTTTGATTTGAAGAAAGTGTTGGATATGCATTCTGGTATTGAGTAATTACAGTAGGTGCAAGCAAGCTCAATCCATTTTTTTCAACATCAATTTTACGCGCGTGCCGCATTGCTCTTCGCATAATTCTTCGAAGAACATACCCTCGACCTTCCTTGGAAGGAAGTACGCCATCACAAATCAAAAACACCATTGCACGAATATGATCTGCAATAACCCTTTGTGAAATTTTGATTTTATCGTCGGCTGTTGTGAAGTAATCTTTTTTTGAAATTTCTGAAATTTTTTTCAAAATGGGTTCAAACAAACTGCTGTCATAGTTGTTTTTCTTTCCTTCCATGACAGATGTAATGCGCTCAAGTCCCATGCCGGTATCAATCGAAGGTGTAGGAAGTTTTTCCCTTCGACCGTCTGGATAAAGCATAAATTGCATAAAAACCAAATTCCAAATTTCCATAAAGCGATCATCTTGCTCGATAAATTCTTGATAGTTTGGAAGCTCTCCGCTTGGATTTTGATCATAAAATATTTCTGAGCAAGGACCACATGGGCCAGTGTCACCCATCGCCCAAAAGTTATCTTTTTCTCCGCTTCTAAAAATTCGTTTTGGATCAATTCCAATTTTATTTTTCCAAATGTTAAACGCTTCATCATCTTCTTCAAAAACCGTCACATAAAGCCGATTCTGATCTAGTAAAAGTTCTTTTGTTACAAAATTCCATGCAAGAACAATTGCCTCATCCTTGAAGTAATCCCCAAAGGAAAAATTTCCCAACATCTCAAAAAACGTATGATGGCGCGCTGTATATCCAACATTCTCTAAATCATTATGTTTTCCACCCGCTCGAACACATTTTTGGCTGGTGGCGGCTTTTGTATAATCCCGAGATTCTTTGCCTAAAAATACGTCTTTAAATTGGTTCATGCCAGCATTGGTAAATAGAAGTGTTGCATCTCCGAATGGGATAAGGCTAGAACTTTCCACAACTTCATGTTGGTGTTTAGAAAAGTAATCTAAGAATTTTTTTCGAATATCCATGAGTTAAACGTTCTATCAATCTTCCAACCAATGGTCAAAGAGGATCTATACTTAGGCTATTGACTTTCACAAATCAACTCTGATAGTACCGCCCGATGATGAAAACAGCTACCGTTATACCTATGTTAATCATGCTTTTATGCAGTGTAGATGCTTTAGCGCAGGAAAGAAAATACGAAGTCAAAATCGAGCAAGATCGAACGTCCATTTCAACCACCATTGAGGGAGCATTGGTGCATCCCGAGTACCCCATCGAGTCTGTAAATCTTGAATTTTGTGAACAGTTTGTTGAAAGCTATTTTATTCGTTTAGGAAATATCGACACTTCAATCGTTGAAAATGGGTCTGAACTTTTCAAACAATTTTTTGAAAGCACGACGATGAATGATTTTTTTGCATTTTATCAAACAACCTATTCTGTCGAAATTGAAGGCATTTGTAGACAATTTGTCGCTATCAAGAAAGAATTTGAAGAAGTGCCCCCAACACAGGAAGAGATAGAAGGATATCGCGATCATTTATATCTAGAAATATTTCAATTCCTTTTGACGGATGCTTTTGAAAATTATTCAAACAAGTGCGCATCAATATTAAACAATAAATAGAACATTTTTTAGCGTTTTTGGATTGTAAGATCCGTTAAGTTAAATAAGGCTTAATATTTTTCGATTTTAAGATCCGGAAGATCTAGGTTATCTAGATCGTCTTTGCTGGAGATAAAACTTTTCTTGGATTCATCCGGTTTAAAGTCATCCACATTGATGGAACTTGCAGTATTGGAAGAGATACCACGCATTTCAAGTGCAAAGTCATCAGGATTGGTGGCCTGCTTCATAGCCTCTTCATACGTAATCAATTCATCACGCACCAATTGCATCAATGATTGATCAAAGGTTTGCATACCGTAAGATACAAAACCTTCTTTAATTGTATCGTGAAGTTCTCTAGTACGAAGTTCATCTTCAATCAATGAACGTACACGCGCGTTAGCAACCAAAATCTCACACGCAGCCACGCGCCCTTTTCCATTGGCACGAGGAACCAAGCGCTGAGAAATAACACCCTTAATAACAGAGGCAAGTTGTAGTCTGATTTGTTTCTGTTGATTGCCGGGAAACACAGACACAATCCGGTTGATGGTCTCTGTTGCGTCTAACGTGTGCACTGTTGACATAACAAGGTGACCTGTTTCGGCAGCTTTAATAACTGTCTCAATGGTTTCAAGATCTCGCATCTCCCCAACCAAAATTACATCCGGATCCTGACGAAGAGCACCTCGAAGTGCCTCAGAAAAATCATTGGCATCTACACCGATTTCCCGTTGATTGATAATGCTTCGTTTGTCACGAATCAAAAACTCAATTGGATCTTCGATGGTTAGGATATGCGCTGTACGATGATTGTTTATATAATCAATCATTGCTGCAAGTGAAGTTGATTTTCCTGAACCCGTTGTTCCTGTTACAAGAATCAAACCTCTATGTTCCATAGCGATTTTTTTAATAACTTGAGGAAGACCTAATTCTTCAATGGTAAAGACACGAAACGGAACGACACGAAACACCAAACCAATCGAATTTCTTTGATAAAACACACTGACACGAAACCTGCCCACGCCCGGAACAGCATATGAAGTATCAATGCCTCGTTTTTCATGAAATTTTTCCCACTGGCCCTCTTTCATCATGGCACGTGCATACTCAGAAGCTTGTTCTCCAGTGACGCGCTGCCCACCTTTGAGTGGGACCAAGGCTCCATTGACACGAAAAATAGGCGGCATGCCCACTTTGATGTGAATGTCTGATGCCTTGCCTTTAACCGCGATTTTTAAAAGTTCGTTGATGTCCATAATTGATCTTGTCTTTTGATCATACGAACATCAACGAATCTTCTCAAGTTTATTTTTTGGATTTCGTGTTTTGTGCAACTTCTGTCTCGTTTTCGGTCGATTTGGTTGCGATTTTCTTGGTTGGAGGTGTTAATCCAGCATGCGCATAGACTTTTTCAACCAACGTTTTTAGAATTTTGGGATTTTCTTCAAGGTAAACACGAACTTTCTCTTTTCCTTGGCCAAGACGCTCTCCATCCAAAGAATACCAAGATCCCATTTTTTCAACGATATTATAGGTTACCGCCAAATCTAAAAGATCAGTAACACGAGAAATACCTTTTCCGTAGTAGATATCAAATTCTACTTTCTTAAAAGGCGCAGCCATTTTGTTTTTTACAACTTTGACTTGCGTACGGTTACCAATGACTTCATCCCCTTCTTTAAGCGCGCCAATTCGACGAATATCTAGACGAACTGAAGAATAGAATTTCAATGCATTACCACCGGTTGTTGTTTCGGGACTACCAAACATGACACCGATTTTCATACGAATCTGATTGATGAAAATAACTGTGCAATTTGATTTTGCAATGGTTCCGGTTAATTTACGCAAAGCTTGTGACATCAAACGTGCTTGCAAGCCCATGTGTGAATCACCCATATCACCTTCAATTTCAGCTTTTGGCGTTAATGCTGCAACCGAGTCAATAACCACCAAATCCACCGC
>JAGRAZ010000109.1 GCA_020434345.1 Bdellovibrionales bacterium | reverse complement strand
AAGTAACCTTAGTGTCTGACTCGACGTATATTTTGGCCTTACTTTTACCAACGGACATAAAACCACCATGCATTCCTCCCATTTGTCCCATGGCTTTTTTAGCAATGAAGCTCCAGATAGCAAAAAATATAAATATAGGAAGTATCCAGGAGAGAACATTTTTGAAAAACGTATTCTCTATTTCACGTTCAAACTTTACCCCATACTTTTGGAGTTCTTGGGCAACATTAAAATCAACTTGGTTTGTGTGAACAAATTTTTGGTCTCCGTTCGGAGTAGTAAGCTCACCACGAACCACATCGCCCTTTAACACCACCGATTTGATTTTCTTATCATCCAATAGCTGTTGAAATTCACTGTAGGGTATGTGCTTTACAAGTAATTGGCCGACCCAAAAGTCCCGAATCATAAGCACTAAAAAAAAGGCAATAAGAACATACCAAATATTGAATTTTGTAGATTGCTCAAGATCTCCAATGCCCTTCATGTCACTCCTTTTGATTACTTTCGGCAAATGGACATGCCTTCATATGCTCTTGCATTTGACCCATCATCTGGCCCATCATTCCGTGCATCTGTCCCATTTGCCCCATCATACGACCTTGTCCTTTACCATGATCCATCATCCCCATATCTTTCATCATCGTTCCCATCATGTTCATCTGGGTTTGCATGTTTTTTATATGTTCGTTCAATAGAGTTTGTTTCCTTTTCGGATCCTTTGTATTTTGAATTTGAGTCATTTCTTTTTGCATGTCGGCCATACGCTTATTCATCATTTCAAAACTGGGTTTTTCAGTAGTTGTTTTTGATTTTTGAGTATCAGAAGCAAAAGATATACTACTTGCCGTAAATACTAGGACCACCATTGATATAAAAATGTTTTTTTTCTTCATCTTACCGCTCCTTGTTTTTTGATTTATGTGAAAATGACTTAAATATAAAAAATATCACCACAATTATTGCAGCAAGAAGTATCCAGGAAGACCAGTGATGGATACTAAAATAGTGCCATCCATCGTTGATGATATGCATTCCTGGGTCACCATGATGTTGATCTGGCATCGGTAACCTCCTTCAAATTTTGCTCTCAATCTTTGACTTCAACAATTGCGCATTAATAGCCACAATTACGGTACTTAAGCTCATAAATATCGCTCCAATTGCTGGATCTAAAACAAAGTTAGCTTTGTATAGAACACCTGCGGCCAAGGGGATGGCAATGACGTTATAACCAGTGGCCCAAAATAGATTTTGCATCATTTTGTTGTAGGTCGCTCGACCGAAAAGAATCAGCTTTAAAATGTCTTGGGGGTTACTATTCACAAGAATGATATCTGCCGTTTCAGCCGCGACATCAGTTCCTGATCCCACAGCAATTCCTACGTCCGCTTGAGCAAGAGCTGGTGCATCGTTAACTCCATCTCCCGTCATGGACACATACTCGCCCTTACTTTGAAGTTTTTTTACAATATCTACTTTTTGATGAGGGAGTACTTCAGCGTAGTATCCACTCAGTCCCAATTTGTCCGCAACAGCTTTAGCGACCTTTTCATTATCTCCAGTCGCCATTTCAACTTTGATTCCATTTTCCTTGAACCTTTTAACTGCCTCGAAAGATTCTTCTCTGATTTCATCAGACAGAGCGATGAATCCAGCCAACTCGTCATTGATAAGAACGAAGACCACAGTTTCAGCAGCATCTGAGTAGGCCGATTTTGGAAGAGGAATGTTTTTATCTCTTAAATACCCTGGGCTTACAACCTTGACATCTTTGCCCTCAACCAGAGCTTCAACACCTTTTCCAGTGATGGCATTAAACTTCTCTGCCTTTGGAGGGTTAATACCTTTTTCATTAGCTTTTTTAACAATTCCAACAGCAATAGGGTGTTCTGAGGTTTGCTCAAGAGCCGCTGCATAACTCAGTAGTTTCGTTTCGTCGAGAGATCCATTTGCAAGAATCTCAATTCGTGTAACACCAAAGATGCCCTTCGTAAGTGTTCCTGTTTTATCAAAGACCATGGTTGTAATGAGTCTTGAGTTTTCAAAGGCAGTTC
>JAGRAZ010000108.1 GCA_020434345.1 Bdellovibrionales bacterium | reverse complement strand
CCCCGGTAGCTCAGTCGGTAGAGCAATTGGCTGTTAACCAATGGGTCGGCGGTTCGAGTCCGTCCCGGGGAGCCATATTAACACTTCGGGTTTCGATTAAGGATTAGCCCTTATCAATGGCCAATCCCTAACCCAAACCTATTTTCAATTCAACCGTGTTGAAAGTTGATTTTCGGGTTTAATTTTAGTTTCGCTGTAGGTGTCCATCAACATTTACTTTCCGTATTTTTTCTTCATTTCTTCGGCCATCTTTTTCATCTCATCTATTTTCTTTTGCATATCTTGAGATGAACCAGAAGAATCAGGTGATGACGCATCACTCTTCATCATTTTCTCAATATCTTTTGGCATCATAGGCATATCTTTTTTCTTATAATCACTTGGAATGGAAATTTTCTTTGCATAGTTTTGATTTTCAATATTTTGTACAACCATCGATGTCGTGGTTACATTTTTCCCCTTGGCCACAGATTGATACTCCAAGGGCAAACCTTCTACACCCTGAAGATCCTCTTTGTTGACATCTTTCATCTTGCTAAACAAAGCACGATATTGATCTTGCAAACTTTTATTTACGCAAATTGAATCTTTAGAATGCTGATCTTCACGCGCAAAAACTTCACAATCATAGCCTGCGATTTTCTTTTTTTGTCCTGTTGGTTGATATTTTTGTTTTGATGAGGTCTTTTTTGCATTGGATGCAAATTCAGTAACTTCCATATAGGATTTTTCTTGTGGAAAAAGTGTGAATTTTTTCCCGTCTTTCTCCACAAAAACCATTGTTCCCATTGGGCTTTGTGAAAAATCCATTTCAGCCCACATGTTTCCATCTTGAAAATAATACTGAGCAAGACCATGAAGATTTTCCTTGGTACCTTGATTCATATCCATTTTATATGTGATGTGAACGCCTTGATCTGCTGCGATAGCAGATGTACATACTAGACATAGTAATAAAATATTTTTCATCGTACTTTCCTTTTTTGTTCCCCTTTATTTTCTATACGCCTCTTCAATAAATGATCAAGATATACTTGTTATTTGACCGTTGCGTCTGATATATATTGAATATGTATTTCCGGGGGACATTTCTTGTTCTCGTGTTTTTTTCAAGTTTAGTATTTTCACAAGAAGAATCACAAAATGAAGCACAACAACATTATGATATGCTATCTCATGCTGGATGGGGAAATTGTCTAACATCTGATATCTGGGTTGCAACCGATTATTCTGATAGCATGGAAGGGTATGAAGAGTTTGTATATCAAGCAGCACGAGCAATTGCTAAAGGACTTCTTAAAGACAATCAACGTGCTCGACTTGGTATCATAGGCTTCAATGATGAGTATAAAGTTGTAATTACACCAAGTAATGATTTATCGATGATTTTACGCACTGCTAAGGAATACAAGAATTTAAAAGCACATGGCGGAACACTTATGTTTAAAGCATTCCAAGCTATAGACCAAATTCATGATGAAATAGAAAAAAATCCCTATGCAGATCAACCCGATTATCGAAAAATTATTATATTGATTAGTGATGGAGAAGACCTTCGATCAGAAAAAACAAAAGAAGAAACAATGCGACTCAAAATGGAAAAAGAATGGAATATTTTTTCTATCTTTGTTCATAAAGAAAAGCAATCCTACGAAACCGAAGAAAGTTTTTCTCGAGCTAGAAGTGATAGTCTCACCCTTCTTTCGGAAATATCTGGCAACAGTACAGAAGAATCGAGTTATGTTGACTCTGTCCTATTAGAAGACCTGCCAGACTTTTTTCGCAATCATTTTTCATGCATGTAAGAAGTTGTGATAGAAACACTACACAATGTCCCTTGATACGCTTCAAAATCAAATTATACAATGCAAACAATGTCCGCGGCTTATCTCTTGGTGCCAAAAGGTTGCTACGCAAAAGCGTGCTATGTTTAAAAATGAAATTTATTGGGGAAAGCCGGTACCTAGTTTTGGGGATAAAAAAGCAGAAATTTTAATTGTCGGTCTTGCTCCTGCTGCACACGGCGCCAATCGAACAGGACGTATGTTTACAGGAGATCGATCTGGACAGTGGCTCTATCGCGCGCTTTTTACAGCAAAGCTTTCCAACCAGCCAACATTCCAAAATATAAATGATGGCTTGGTCCTTTACAAAACCTACGTCACAGCCATGGTTCATTGTGCACCTCCTCAAAA
>JAGRAZ010000107.1 GCA_020434345.1 Bdellovibrionales bacterium | reverse complement strand
TTGGACAAAAGCTTGGTATACGCTGTTCGATAATCCTCTAGTGAATGGTCTGGGTGATCATGCGCAACAAAAGAGAAATCAATACTAGGTGTCTTTTTAATTTCATCAATTGCTTCGATGGCTTTTTGCAACCTCTCCTTTTTGCCTTCGTTTTCAAGCCCTTCATAATCATCAAAGAGAAAATATAATTTTTCAAACGTATTTTTATAAAATGAATCTTCGGTTGTTTTGGAAGCTCTTACACACTGATCTTGTACATGCTGAGATAGATTTTTTACCAGATGTATATTTTGATACCCTTGAGAAGCAACGTATCGTATCGGCTTCTCCAAAACATCGATAATATTTTTAACATCCTCTTTCATCACACATCTTACATACCTTACAGTTGCAATCTATGAACATCAATCCCTTTGGTTTGAATTTGCTCGATGGCAAAAGTCGCAGCCAAAGCCCCTTCTAAGGTTGTGAAATAAGGAATTGATTTTTCCAATGCTGTTCTTCGAATCGAAAAGGAATCTTTGATAGAGCTTTTTCCTTTGGTTGTGTTCATGACCAAATCAATTTCGTTGTTAAGCATTTTATCTACGATGTGAGGACGTCCTTCTCGTACCTTGTTGATGGAATGCACTTTTACACCATGCTTCTGAAAAAAGTCTGCAGTTCCATGGGTTGAATACACCTCAAAACCACATGCAATAATTTTTTTTGCAACTTCAATAGCATTTTCTTTGTCTTCATTTTTGACACTTAAAAAAACATTGCCCTTGGTAGGAAGCGAGTTACCAGCAGCGATTTGGGCCTTGCCATAGGCAATTTCCCACTGTTTTGATATGCCCATCACTTCACCAGTCGATTTCATCTCTGGTCCTAAGATCGTGTCCTCATTATCAAACTTAAGAAATGGAAATACTGGAGCTTTTACATTGTAATGAGTAAGAATTTGGCGCTTTTTCAATGCCTCCAAATTAAGTGGCTCACCCAACAAGATCTTGATGGCTTCCATCACTAAAGGAATATGAATCGCTTTGGACACAAACGGCACTGTTCGTGAGGCTCTTGGATTAACCTCAATCACATAGAGATGATCCTTTTGAAGCGCATATTGGATATTTAAAAACCCTTTTACTTGAAGCTTTTTGGCAATTTTTTCAGTTGTCTCATGAATTTGATCTAGAATTTCTTTTGAAATCGAAACCGGAGGCAACACACAAGAACTGTCTCCTGAATGCACACCAGCTTGTTCAACGTGCTGCATGATGCCCGCAACAAATGTATTTTGCCCATCGGAAAGTGCATCCACATCGAGCTCAATAGAGTTTTCTAGAAAGTGATCAATCAAAATTGGATGTTCGGGTGAAACTTTAACCGCTCTATCAACATAATCCATGAGCTCATCTCGGTGATCAACCACCTCCATCGCTCTTCCACCCAATACGAATGAAGGTCGAACCATCAAAGGAAAAGGTAAAGTATCCATGGCCTTTTCAACTTCTTCTTTTGAATGCGCAATGATACTTTCAGGTTGATCAATGGATAACTCTTGCAGGATCGCACGAAACTGATCTCGATCTTCTGCTTGGTAGATCGACTTTGTGGATGTGCCTAAAATTTTATACCCTCGTGATTCAATAAATTTGGAAAGTTTAAGGGGTGTTTGGCCACCAAATTGAACAATGACTCCATCTGGTTTTTCACGCTCTAATATAGATTCAACATGCTCTTCTGTAAGGGGCTCAAAATAAAGCCGATCCGAAATATCAAAATCAGTTGAAACAGTCTCAGGATTGCAATTGATCAAAATGGCTTCATAGCCGAGCTTTCGCAATGAAAGTGATGCATGCACGCATGCATAGTCAAACTCTACCCCTTGACCTATACGGTTAGGACCACTTCCCAAAATAACGACCTTTTTGTTTTTGGTCGGAGGACTCTCTGATTCTCCTGCATAACATGAGTAAAGATAATTGGTGTAGGATTCAAATTCACCTGCGCAGGTATCAACCATTTTAAAGCTTGGCTTGATTGATAACTCATCTCGCTTTTGCTTTACTTCACTTTGTTTGACTTCAAACATTTTTGATATTTTCTGATCAGAAAAACCCAATTGTTTTAACTCTCTCAATGTTTCTTTATCCATTGAAGACCATGAAACACCTTGATATTTTTTTT
>JAGRAZ010000106.1 GCA_020434345.1 Bdellovibrionales bacterium | reverse complement strand
GTTTAAAGCTTGCCTCAGGTCCAAAAGAAAATGAAGACCTAAAGGACGTATTTCACCGTTTCGAAAAAGAGGCTCGGATTTTAAGCTCCATGAACCATCCCAATATTGTGCAATGTTATGAGTTAACATCCCAAAATCCTTATGGAAAAACTTACGAAGAACAAGAAGCGCCGATTCTGGTCTTACAATATGTTGAAGGGATAGATCTTTATAAGTTTGGGCGTGAATACGAGTACGACTATGGGCGGATTGTTGATATTGCCATTCAAATCGCGCGCGCTTTAAACTACGCGCATACTCTTGAAAATAGGGTGATTCATCGTGATATCAAAGGCACAAACATCATCATCAACAACGAAGGACACGTTTACTTAATCGATTTTGGTATTTCTAAGCTTGGAACAGCTGTTAAAACCACCATGCATCGGCTTGGGACCAGTGGATTTATTGCTCCGGAAATACTAGAGAACTACTTGGCCAGCTCACCCAAAGAGGCAACACAATCAATCGATGGAAGGGCAGACCTGTATTCTGTGGGTTGCTTGCTTTATTTTCTTGTGACCAAGAAGCTACCATTTCCTGTAAAGCCTGATTTAGCTGTTACAGCTATTTTATTAGATCAAAGGCAAAACAAGTTCATACCAATACAAAAAGCCGATGAGAATTGCCCTTTAATCCTGGCGGAGTTAATTCATAAGCTTATGTCTTATGATAAAGATCAAAGGCACGTTGATGCAAAAGACCTATTGGCAGATCTACATTTGGTCCAGCAGAAAGTCGGATTACCAGAAACACAGTTTTTAGACTTGAAAGACAATGGTGGTACAGAGCCCCAAGACTATTCGATCATGAAAAATGAATATGACGTCTTTGTACGTCAAAACAACGAGGAAAAAGTTCGGTATTTCCAAAGTCTTGACACCGTTTCTGAAAAGCCATCTGATCCTTCAACACCACCTCGTTTTGATCAAAAGTTTATTTATAGCCTGTATTCACTTGGAGCACTTTTTTTTGCAATCATTCTATATTACTTTTTTTCAGGTGGCTCTGGGCCATCCAAACCCATTAATCATTCTATAACTGAAACACCCATGGTCAAGACTGCACCAGTTGAAATCAATAGTGCAGAGGCCATAAAGAGAGAATTAAATGAAAACCCGACCAAAGTCGTGCCACTCAACTTGGAAAAGGAAAAAACAAACACGAATAAGTCCGCACCAAAAAGAAGCTTTACTCCAAGTCAACCAACTATCCAACGCAGTTATGGAGATACAATAGATTTTGGTGATGATATGACTCTTAGTAGTAGTAAAAACAAAAATAGAAAGAAAACATACGGCGTCGTTGAATCAAATACATACTCAGCAATTTTGGTTAACAAGATCATTACCAGTGACATCAATGCACCCGTAAAAGCGATTCTCAATGAGGATATTATTGTAGACGGCAAGGTTATCATCCCTGCGGAATCTAAAATCATAGGAACAGCCAGATCTTCCAATACAGATAGGGTTTCCATTAAGTTCACAAAATTTATACTCAACAACAATGAAACAATTTCATTTTCAGGTATCGCTATGGATGATCAGGGCGCCACTGGTATCGCTGGCAAGGTTGACCGTGAAAAATCAAAAAAAGTCGCTCGTGGAGGAGGAAATGTCATGAGCAACGCTGGTGGTATCGTGCTTGATAACGTTACCGGATCCAATGTTGGAGGTAGAATCCTCAATGATGCTGGTGATGAAGTTCTAGATCAAGTTGACGATGAAGTACAATACCACACCCAAAGCACGACAGTCATTGAAGTCCAAAGTGGGGTGCCTTTTCAGTTGTATATTTCACGTAGTTTTTAATCTATCTGCCTAAAAAATCCCTCCCTCCTAAAATATCCACTTGTATTACGATGTATTACATGTTATTACTAAGTAATAAACTGTGGAGGCGACCTATGTACATCAAAGAACGATTTAAAATGATTTTGAGGTTCTATACCCTTGGAAATGATAAATTTCTTCTCAACCAATATCAGTGCTTTGATGCCCTTGAAGCTAACGGCTTCCTAGATGATTTGTGTGCCCTTAGAATATGGGGATTGATTGAAAATGGCCCACGATTAAGACCGTTTTTCCTGATAGGGGAAAAATCCATCGTTCAGAAATCCAGAATACCCCTAGAATTGATTCTAACCCCTAAAGGTGAGGAAGCGTTAATTGAATCAGGTCTAATCCAAT
>JAGRAZ010000105.1 GCA_020434345.1 Bdellovibrionales bacterium | reverse complement strand
TTCCCCGGAGTCGTTCGGTCATCTGGGATTTACCGGAACCAGCATCTGGATCGATCCCATTCGGGAACTCGAAGTGATTTTTCGCTCCAACCGGGTGCACCCCACCCGAGACAATCCAGCCATCAAAGCCTTCCGTCCCAAACTCCATGATCTGATCATTCAGGAATTATCAGGGCAGTCATAACGATTGAGTTCAGCGGCGCGCGGCTTTTTGCGCGTCCGCTGGAACGATTTGTTGGGCGATCAACACCATTCTTCACGCTAACCCAGCTGATTCAAAATCCCTAAAGATGTATTGGCAATATCCATCATGATCCGTTGCATTTCATCCTCCTTCCAAGGATCGCATCTCGCATATATAGAAGCTGCCTGTAGCATGATGGATGATTTATTGTGGCCTATAAAAATATTTTTACAGTAGTTTTGGTTAATCTTCATGCAATAATTTGCAGCAGTTACCCTGTCGATCCTGTTCATTGCACCTGAGTCGTGCCTAATCTCTACAAAAGATCCATCTGGCCTGAATACTTGAACGGTTTCAGTTGCAAAGTTTGATCCTTGCAAAAATACCGCATACGGAAAATGGTACTCATCCAACATGAAGTTTCTTATTTCGTTTATGTTTTTATAAACTCTTTCGATCGCATTTCCTGCCACCATTAACTCTTGATCTTTGTTTTTCCCAACAAGGACGCCAGTTTTAATGTTTTCAATGTCTTTACCCTGAAATTTTGCCTCACCTACTAAAACAACTCTCCATTTCCCATCCTTATCAAGCACTTCGATGACTCCTCCATCGGGTTTAATCTTTGAATCCTTCACATAAAGAGTTTCCCCTAAACGCGCATCAATTGATTGTAGCTTGTCATTTATTTCTTGTTTGCTTATTTCTCTCCTGAATCTAAATTGGTATCTTGAATGTTCTTGGCAAAGCATCTTGTATACATTTGCACTAGCGCGACCAACGAATTTATCGTGCACTTGAGCATCTTCGCCAAATATGCCGCTAGCACCACCTGATGAAATGTGCTGATTGGTTAATCGCCCCGTTTGTCTCTTGCTCATGGAAAAATCCTTTACGATGTGGTCTTTTGATGTTGTTGATTCACTTGGGCAATTTCTTTAAGCACAGCATCAATAGAAGCATCTCGTATCAAATTATATTCAGGCAAGAACATATTGGATTTAATTTGTTCAATGTGTCTTTCCAAATAGCCATACAGCTTATTGTCTGAGTCCACCAAAATTGAATGCCTCCGCTCTTCTATGCAGACACGCCCCGTTGTTCCTGAGCCAGCAAAAAAATCAAGGACTATTGAACCTTCAAATGACAAACCTCTAACAAAGCGCCGAATAAGTTCGACTGGCTTTTGAGTTGGATGGCCGACCCTTTCTGTTGAATTGCCGTTTAACCTTCCTATCTCCCAAACATTGGTTGGATTTTTACCTTTTTCGATGCTCTCAGGATTGAGGCGTTTGTCTTTCTTATATATTGCCTTTGTTGTCTCATCGAAAGGCGTTCTAACAGAATCCAAGTCAAAGAAGTATTTCTTTGTCTTGGAAAGCCAAACCGCTTCTTCATGTCTGTTAGCAAAAAAGCGATGCGCACTCATTCCATTTTTGTAGTACCAAATTACCAGATTCACAAATCTTAGTGCTGTTTCATGGCGCGTGTAATGAAGGACTTCAAGAAGATCGCCTTTCTTCAAGTCTTGATATTGAAACCCTCCAAAAATAACGCAATTACCTGAATCAGTTAAAACCCTAAATATTTGGTCGAGCCATTGTTTTGCCCAATCGAGATAGTTTTGGAAAGTATCCCAATGGTCTAGGTCGAGATTGTATGGCGGGTCTATCAAGACAAGTTGCACAGATGAATCAGGTAATGTTTTTAAGAAGTCAATAGCATCTTGAATGAAGATACCATGCACCGTGCGTGGCACTTCAATCCCAGAAATGGTTGCGCTATGTAGCTCCCCATCTCTTTTCAATTTGTTTAGTGCGATGTGTCCACGATTGAAGTGCGATTTGTTTGCCATTTAGAGGTATTTTGCCTTTAGGTGGTTGACCGTGAGTGTTGTGTGTATTTTGATGCCCAACAATGTTTAGGTCGATCCGCATAAGAGCGGATTGGGTTCTTTTTGTCCGTATGACACGCTATCGAATTTTCTGAAAATAACGACATTTGCGTTGCCATTTCAAAGTGTTGCGTCTTATCGGCTATTTGGAATGGGTTCTTATGCAGATCGGCATAACACCACTTCCATGGTTGGGTAAAAACCTCTTCCGATATATGGCGAACACTTGTCCCTCTTTCCATGGCGGCAGGGCGCAATCGCATCCACTGCATTAGCCTGGGGTGATTCTTATGCAAGCGAATAAATATGTCAAATGTTTGGATAGTCTTGCCTACTCATTACTCAGTTGTAGCCGGTCTTCTCTAAGCAGAAGGAGTGAGGAATGGAAAAGCAACAGGTGATGACAAGGATAAAGAGTCATGGAATCATTGGG
>JAGRAZ010000104.1 GCA_020434345.1 Bdellovibrionales bacterium | reverse complement strand
TCGCATATGATCGCTGATAAAAAATGGCTTATGTTTCTCCTCCCACCGACTTTTTATGCGTTGGTAGAGGTTTTTAGGAGGGTTAACAGGCGTTTTTCCCATAAATGTACGAAATCCGTGTTTATATCGATTGACACATTCTTGTTTGATGATGGGGTCTGCATCAAAACTTTCAAAATCAAATCGGTAGGAGTTCAGATCAAACTTTGTGCCGATAATGATAGACCGTAACTGTTCAAACCATCTTGCACATTTGCGGAAAACAATAAATAGCACCAGCCCGAATGTAATCAGTAATATGATGCTTAATAGCCAGTTCTTTACACTGAATAGATAAAGGTCTGTTGATCCATATAAGAACTTGGAGCGTATACTTTCATAAGATCTTGCAAATTCTGAGATCAAAGGAATTGATTTTGAAAGGCTTCTATCTAGATGAAGAAGCCCTTCAACAATCAGAACACTTCCAAGGAGAAAAGAAAGTGTTTTTGTCACAAGCAGACGCAACATAACGATTACAGAACAGACTCGTTAGCAACGGAGGGATAAGGCATATTAGCTGTGTTTTCCATAACATCCATTGGACTGTCGGTTGAACGACTATCCAAGTAGATGACTTGTCTTGCAGAGATTTCTGCATTTTTTACACGTTGCCCATCTTCGGTTTCGAACTTATTGTATTTAAGTTCACCTTCGACAAATACTTTGGATCCTTTGTCCAAGTATTTGGCATGGTTTTCAGCCGCTTTATCCCAAGCCACTACTTGGTGCCATAAGGTGACTTCTTTTTCGTTTTCACCCTCACCTGTTGTGTAGCTTTGACCCACAGAAAATTTACACAAGGTTTTTCCTGATTGAGTCTGGATAAGTTCAGGTTTGGCACCCAAACGACCAATAAATTCGGCCTTATTGTAATATGACCCTTTGTTACTCATATGATATCCTTTCATTATTATTAATTCCTACTAAGTAGGATATATTCATACTATGTAATAATATGTATTACGTTTTATTACCAAATGCAAGGGCTTTTTTCATCTAAGCCCCTGCATGGTAACTTATAGATATCATTGATATTTATTCAATTTTGGCAGTTACACCTCTATTTTCATCAAACGACGGAGCATTTTTTGATACTCAGTTTCATTAGGATATTGATCAATTTCTACAGGTAATCCTAGACCACCACAGATACGATCCAGTTCAGATAGGTAGAAATAACCCATCTCTAAGAAGTCCCCATCGACAGGACCGAAAAATTTGATGTCTTCGTCACCAATTTTTTCAGCTTCCCAGGCGTACCAAGTCCAATGTGAATCTGGCGTAAAGAACTTAAACAGAAGTTTCTTTTGCTCTATTGCAACATTTTCTGTTTCATAAATTTTAGGAACGTCTTGTCTGTTTATCTTGTGAAGTAAGTTTTGTTTTAATTTGCTTGTCATAATCTTTTTCCTTTCTAATAAATAAAAAAGGGACCCCTTAACGGGGTCCCAATTTGTTAGAAGTTTACTTGTTCTTCATTGTAAACTTTGTAGGTACGAAGGACTTTGTGCTTCTTACCGTTGGTTTCACCTTTACCAAGGGTGGTGATATTGACCGGACGAGCATTGTCTTTAAGTGACAATTTATGCTTTTCTAGGTCAAATTGACTAACCCAACGGTTGGAATTAAATCCTGCGTGAACCAGGTTCATTTTGTTAAATGCGCCATACTCATTTTCTGTGAAATGGTTGATTTGTGCAGGGCCTTCAACTTTCAGGATATGGTTGATACCTGTGAAAAGGCTTTGCATGGTGATTTCTTGTGCAATGTTGTTGTTCATTTTATTCTCCTTTTTAAATTTTTTAGTTAACCCCGAGGGCTCACAGAGCCCTCCCCTCGGGGTTAATTAAAAAAAACAAAGGATTGTTCCTTGAATAGATGAGTGAATCTCGGCAAGAGACATGACAGGTTGCGCGTTTCGCGCGTTCTGGCGGGGCTCTTGTAAGAGATTGACCATAAATAAAAATATTCAAGGAATAAGACTGCGGTTTAAAAAGGGAAAATGAACACGTTATGTATAAGATTCATTTAAAGCCTGGCGGTATCAAACTATGAAAGTAGCGATGATCAAAAAACCATGGAAATGTTATGGGCTTTTATAAAAACCTCGCAGTATGTGCATCACATCATTAGTCCTATTTGGTCATGCAATACATGTCCAAAAGAGATCGTTGGTCGATCAACAAGTAATGATAAAAGAAGATCCTATCAAATCAGGGCTACAGTTATAAAAACCTCAAGAAGATAGGTTCAATATTCAATAAAAAATATGGGCACTCATATAGGAATAACTCACATATTTCGAAGATCGTTTATCCATAGGGTACGGCGCAGCGAGACCCCCCAAGAGGGTCAGAGCAAGCCCTTCCCTTGGGCAAACTCAAGAATACCTTAAATCAAAATCATAAAATATTGGCCCAAAGGCTGGTTTAGAGACCTTTGGGCGAGCGTTGAAAATCTTCGTTCAGAAGTATCTTCAATCGAAAAAGTGATA
>JAGRAZ010000103.1 GCA_020434345.1 Bdellovibrionales bacterium | reverse complement strand
AATGGTACGAAACGTATATCCGCTTTGTCAGCATACTTTTTAAGTGGAGTTGCTTATTCCCAGAGGAGAACTAAAGCGCAGCACCGCTAGGTGCGAGCCATTCGACGGCGGGAATGAGCAACTCTAGCAATCCCTAGTTTTGGAGCCTTGTGAATAACTTTGGTAGAAATAGGGCTGCAATTCAAATGATGATGGTTGTCACAATACGCTAACAGCGTATTACGATTTTCCCGGAAGTCTTCCTGCTAAAAGCCCTGCTATGTCTTCCGTTGATTCAATTTTTGATAAAATGATTTTAACAATCGCGGTTATGGGAACAGCCAAAAACATGCCCGGCAAACCCCAAACCAATCCCCAAAATAAAAGTGACATTAAAACTGTCACAGGATGAAGATCTAGTTTTTCACCCAAAAGTTTTGGCTCAAGTACACTTCCAAGAATAATTTGAACAATGCTAAGTAAAATAAAAATTATAAATGATTTTGCACTGATGTCATATTGTAAAAATATTAGTGGAAGTGGCAGGACTGTTACAATAATCGATCCAAGGCTTGGTATAAAATTTAATACAAAAGCAAGCACACTAAACATAATGGCTAAATCAACTTGAAATGCGGTTAAAATAATAAAAAACGCTCCCGAGGTCATAAGCGAGATCCAAATTTTGACTGTAATATATTTAGAAATTTTTGAATGAATTTCTGCCAGAAATTCATTTTGTATTTCAGCTTTTTGTTTTCCTAAAATCATAAACATGGTCATGATAAAAACAACAAAGGTTTTTCCAATGATCGTAAAAATAGAGGCTGTTAAACCCTGCGCATATGAAAAAAGATGAAGTCTCGAAAACTTTTGTGCAATGGACGTGTCGATTGTAACACCAAAGATAGAGGCTTGTAATTCAATCCAATGAACAAACTCAAGAAATTTTGATTGATACTCCTTTGCGCCACGTACAAATTCTTCAATAGAATTAGTCATCATAGAAATAAATACAACGCTTAGTAGAAACATAAGAAACATCATGAGTGTAACAGAGACCCATCTTTGAATTTTCACATATCGATCAATAAAGCCTATGCCAGTTGCAAGAACTGTATAAAGAAAAAACGAGAAGATCAAAAGAGTCATAACTGACTTAGTGTAAATAAGTGCTGCTGTAACAGCCACAACAGCAAGAATAATTAAGCATACATGATTAATGCGATCGACATTGTTCTGAGGCATAGTTAAGATAAGCTATCAAAAATACAGTGCTTTGCACGTGAAACTTTACATCTTGAAATTTAAAGCATTTTATCATATAGATGCACATGGTTCGCATACAAGATAGCCTTTCATTCCAAGACGTCCTTCTAAAACCCAAAGCAAGCACTGTGTACCCTAAAGATGTGACTGTTCAAGCTCAATTGACACAAAATCTCACACTTCAAATTCCACTTCTTTCTGCTGCCATGGATACTGTAACAGAATCTAAGATGGCCATTCGTATGGCTCAAGAGGGTGGAATGGGCATCATCCATCGTAATCTTGGTATTGAAGAACAGGTGCGTGAGGTGCGCAAAGTCAAAAAATCGGAATCAGGCATGATTGAAGATCCGATTACGATCACACCTGATCAAAGTGTCTCCTACGCAATTGATCTGATGAGGAAAAATAACATCAGTGGCATCCCTGTAGTCCATCAGGATCAGCTTGTAGGAATTTTGACCAACCGCGACCTACAATTTGAAACCAATCTTTCGCAAAAAGTAAAAGATATCATGACAACCAAGCTTGTCACAGCACCGGAAGGCACTACACTTGACCAAGCCAAAGAAATTTTGCACAAAAATAGAATTGAAAAGCTTCTTATTGTAAACGCGCAAAAAAAACTTACTGGACTTATCACCATTCGAGACATCAAAAAAACCATCGAGTTTCCCCAAGCATGTAAAGATTCGCTCGGTCGTCTTCTCGTTGGCGCTGCTGTTGGTTCTGGTGATGCACATTATGAACGAGCCCAAGCGTTGATTGCTGCCAATGTGGACGTGCTTGTTGTGGACACTGCCCATGGACATTCACAAGGAGTCATTGATTTTGTTAAAAAAATTAAAAAAACGCATCCATCTCAAACTGTCATGGCGGGAAATATTGCAACGGGGGACGCTGCCAAAGCGCTCATCGATGCAGGTGCTGATATTATAAAAGTCGGCATTGGACCCGGTTCAATTTGTACGACACGTATTATTGCAGGCATTGGTGTACCCCAACTTACAGCAATTCTAGATTGTGCTGAAGTTGCAAAAAAAGAAGGTGTTGCAGTAGTTGCTGATGGGGGCATCAAATATTCAGGTGATATTGTTAAAGCACTCGCTGCAGGTGCTGATTGTGTCATGATTGGTTCCCTATTTGCGGGAACGGATGAGGCACCCGGAGAAGAAATTTTATACCAAGGCCGAACATACAAAAGTTATCGAGGTATGGGTAGTTTGGGTGCAATGAAGGATGGGTCAGCAGATCGTTATTTTCAGGATCAAGCATCAAGAGAAAGTAAGCTTGTTCCTGAAGGTGTAGAAG
>JAGRAZ010000102.1 GCA_020434345.1 Bdellovibrionales bacterium | reverse complement strand
AATCTTGGATTATTGAAAGTTTTATATCCATACCTTGTGATTGAAGGCATAAAATTTTCATCATCCGGATCTAATGTAGACTTCTTTTCATCCCCTCCTTGGGTAGCACTTATAACTGTATCGTTGTAATCATATATCCCTACATGACCGTCATACAACACTAAATCACCTGGTAGGGCTTGCTCCTTAGTTACTTTTTTAAAAGTCTGGATGCACTCCATAGCGTGAGTGGTTGACATCGGATATTCAAAACCTTCTCTAGCATAAATTTCATAAGTAAAAGTACTACAATCAGTTTCTACTTCGATTGGATTTTCCCTATTTGGAGGAAGAGCATACCTTGCTCTCGGAAAATTAGATGGATCTGCGGCTTTTAAAATTTTAGATCTATACTCACTGGTCATTTCTGAACAATTCTTAGGTGCTCTTTTTTTGACTTGATCACAAGTCCAGCTGACATCTTTCATTTCAGGATCTCTTGGATTTGGTGAGGATGCAATTCTTTGTCCTTGACCGGGAATATCAATTTGTTTTGTTGGATCAAATACTGGATCTTCTGGCAAGTCTTCAGGGACATAAATTTCTTTTTTTACACCCATATAACTATCCGAGCTTGTTGTTTGAATAAAATACCCGCTTGGCATTTTTACCCAACCAATTGTTATTGGATCTCTATTCAAAACAGGTGCTGCTATCTGCTCTATTTCAGCATAAGTTGATTCTGAGCTTGTAACTACGCTTTTTAAATCCATAAATTGATCATTAATTTCTGGCACTTCATCTGTTAAAAGCCTTTTTAGTAAATTTTTTGCTTTAGATTCTATTTTTTGATTTCCAAATCTTACAGGTGCATCAGGAAATATTTTCAGCAAATTTTGTTGAACATTAGAATCATACTCATCAAATTTTGCACCTGATTCTACACTCCAAATAATTGTTTGTGCCTCATCTTGGGTCAAACCCTCATTTTTATATGATTTAAGAAGTTGCGGTAACCACTTAAGAGCGCCGCCTTTAACAGGGCCTGGCCGAAATCCGTCCCCGTCAACAGGTCTATGTGGTCCAGGGTTCGCACAAAAGGATTCTAAGTAAAATGCATAACTTTTTCCCCTCTCAAGTTTGATTTGTCCATCATTGCGTAGTTTTTTATTTATCTCTAACAATTCGTAATAGGTGGTTTCATATGCTTGCATATATCCAGTATATAATTTCCATTCAGGACTTTTAAAATCGACCCCTTTTTTTTCAAGCATAGTCTTATATCTAATTGCCTGTTCGTAATACTGATTAAGCAATTCGTAAGGCGAAATATAATTTAGTGGTTTGGGCTGTATTTGAAGAACTGTATGTTTAAGGTCAGTATTTAATTTATTAGATGGTAGACATGATACAATAGAAGCTAAAAAAACGAACAATGCCACTCTGTTAATTGATTTCAAAACTTTTCACCTTTGTATTTCAGATTTTTGGAATATCAACACCATACCTTAATTATTTAAAAAACCAAATCGTGTGACTTATTCTAATAAACGCATGGGAATTCCGGGGTCGGGTACCGGAACCGTGATTTTCCGTGTCATATCTTTGAGTGTTTGCTTGGACCTGATTTTTGGGGACGGAGATTTCTCCCAGTTAGCTTCTCTAATTTTTCTATAAAAGTATCATCTCCCATCGGCCTTCCAGTCTGAACTCTTGTCTCAATCAATATTGATTCTTCTTCATCATTTTTGATCCCACTCTCAACAAAATCTCTCCACTCTTGTGATGTAAAATCAAAATAAGGATTTTTGATGACTGGATCATTTAGATATTTACCCAAGTGAAATCCAGCACTGCTATATGGGTAATCTCCAAAATCCTTCACCATCTTGGCTTTGACCGGATTCAGTTCAATATATCTTGCTGTTTCAACTGCATGTTTCTCATCCATTGGACTTGAAAAGTATTTTCCCTGCCAAAGACATCCCCGCCATCCCTCTCGAAAATTGATCATGCGAGTATACGCTCTCTGCACATCGACCATCATCTGACTCATAGAATTCTCATCTGATGGTATGGCTACGAGATGGATATGATTGGTCATTAGACAATAACTAGCTATTTGCACTTCATAGATTCTTGAAAAAAGAGATAACATCTCAAGATAGTACTGATAATCGGTCTCCTGAAAAAAGACATCTTGTCTACGATTTCCACGATTGACGATATGATGGGGATATCCGGGGATGACAACTCTTGGTATTCTGGGCATACCCTCTTATTAGCAATATAGATGCCAAATCCTACTAACGCATCAAATCACGGTTCCGGTACCCGACCCCGGAATTTTCCAATTGTTTGTCATCCACCAATTCAAGAAGCATAGAGCCTTTCTTTTTTACATCTTCAGAATCTATGTCTTTAATAATTTCTTTGTAGTCCTCTTCATTAGTATTCGGATAAGCCTTAAGTATTATCTCATAATCAAATAAGTAATTTTCAATTTCTTTTCTTTTTAACATTCTTCCATTTTTATGCTTTTCTAACCATTCTCCACGTTCTTCGTCTGTCGTAGGCTTTCCATCTGGCCAAATATCTTTATCCTTTAATAATAATATATCAACATCATCAAATGCTTTATTAAGAAC
>JAGRAZ010000101.1 GCA_020434345.1 Bdellovibrionales bacterium | reverse complement strand
TATTGTTTTGTAAAATAGAATGAGATTCCGAAGGGTGAAAAAAACCGCCAATTTTGGCCAGTGCGCGACTAATACCGTGTGGGTTTCGTGTGTATTGAACAGCAGAGGCATCTGCAAGATATTCACGTTGTCTTGAAATTGCGGACTGAATCATGCGACCGAAAAAATAACCAACATACCCCACCACCATTAGAACCAGTCCTCCAATAACGATGGCGCCACCTTGGTTGTTGCGACTTCTTCTGCTTGACCCACTTGAACGTACCAAAAATCTTCCGACAAAATGTAAAAACAAAATACCGTGCAACAGCGAGATTAGATAAAGATTGATGTTCATATCACCATGAAAAATATGACTAAACTCATGTGCAACCACGCCTTGTAGTTCTTCACGATTGAGTTTTTCAATGCAGCCGCGTGTAACACCAATAACCGCATCGTCAATAGAATGTCCTGCCGCAAAAGCATTGATGCCATTTTCTTCCAGAATATAGACATCAGGTACAGGTATGCCAGAAGCAAGCGCCATTTCTTCAACTACGTTCAATAACTTTTTTTCATTTAAGTTGGTTGTGTCATGGGCAATTCGAATGCCTCCCATCATTTCTGCAACACTTTGGCCTCCGTCACGAAGAGACAAGCCCTTGATGATCGAAACAACAAGAATGACCAGAAGTGTGATGCCAACAGTTAAAACAAAAACCTTCGGGTCCCAAAGTGTAAAATGCATTTCTTGATGACCGTGAACACCCGGCTCTCCTACATAAGAAACAGATGAATAGGATTTAGATGTGGATAAATAGAATTGAACAATTAAATAGTTCAAACACCCTAACGCAAAAACAGAAATACTAAAAAGTACAATCAGTTTTTTTGTTGTTTTTTTGGTCTTATCTTGTTGCTCAAAAAAATTCATTCATCGATCTCCGGAAAGAAAAACCATTTCTTTTTGAGCCTAACTTCGTTTTCATTCGCTCGGCATCCTCGACGTACATCTTGAGTACGCCTGCGGTGCCTCACTCATTCAGGCCTCGTTATGCGCAAAAATAAATTGGTTTGCACATTCATAGAGAGTTTTAGAAAGTGACTTTGGGGGCTTGTTTGACAGCTTCGTCGGAAACTTCGAAAAGTTTTGCTTCCCCAAAATTAAACATGTTGGCAATGATGCTATTTGGAAACTGTTCACGACTGATGTTGTATGTCATGACAGAGTCATTATAAGACTGCCGGGAAAATGAAATTTTATTTTCAGTTGTTGTAAGTTCTTCTGAGAGTTGCATCATGTTTTGATTGGCCTTGAGATCCGGGTACGATTCACTTAAGGCAAACAACCGGCCCAACACACCTGAAAGTTGGCCTTCTGCTTTGACAAGAGATTCCATTGCTTTTGCGTTTGCTGGGTCTGCAGAAGCAGCAGTTTGCGCGCTCACGGCAGAGTTTCGTGCAGCAATAACAGCTTCAAGTGTATCTCGCTCATGCTTCATGTACCCTTTTGCGGTTTCAACGAGGTTGGGAATTAGATCATATCTTCGTTTAAGTTGAACATCGATTTGAGCAAATGCGTTTTTAAATCTGTTCTTGAGTTGTACGAGACGGTTGTAAATTGAAACAATATAAAATACGAACACACCGATAATGATAAGTAAAATGACAAATGAGCTCATGGTGTTTTCTCCTTATTAAGAGGTTAAGTGTTGTGGCCTAAGTGTTGCGAATTTTTGAAAAGAGATCAAGCAAATCTTGAATTTGCGCGAGGTTTGTCATTTTGGCATCCTGAGGCTTTTTTTGCAGGCCTTTGGGGAGGGGTGCATATACATGATGCATGCCCAGCTTGGTGGCTTCACGCACACGGCTTTCAAAATGTTGTGTGGGACGAATTTCTCCGGAAAGCCCGACTTCGCCAAACACAACAGACTTGGGTGGAAAAACAGTATTTGTTACGCTGCTGATAATGGCTGCAACAACAGCAAGGTCAATTGCAGGTTCTGTAATTTTTAAACCACCTACAACGTTGACATATAAATCACGGTCATACAGTTTTAGATTGCCTCTTTTTTCAAGCACAGCCAACAGCATTGTAAGTCGGTTTTTATCCATACCCACCACATTACGAATGGGTGTTCCGTAGGTTGAAGACGTGGCAAGCGCTTGTACTTCAACCATCCATGCACGACTTCCTTCCATGGCAGGGTAAATCACATTGCCTGATGTTGTATTCGTTGTTTGGGGTAAAAAATATTCAGAAGGGTTTTGAATTTCTACCAAACCTTGTTCATGCATTTCAAAAATTCCCATCTCAAAGGTAGGTCCAAATCGATTTTTCAAACATCGTAGAATTCGATGTGTGTGATCAGGGCTTCCTTCAAAGTGCAATACTGTATCTACCAAGTGCTCTAAAATCATAGGGCCGGCGATGGAGCCTTCCTTTGTAACATGTCCCACAATGATAAACGTAATGTTATGGTCTTTTGCATAGCGTACCAGTCGATCAGAAACTTCTCTCACCTGACTCACGCTTCCGGGAATGGAAGATAAATTAGGGTGATGCATGGTTTGAATCGAATCAATCATAACTACCTGTGGTGATTGTTTGTCGATTGTGTGAATGATATCTTCGATATTGGTTTGGCATAAAAGATGAATTTTTGAATTTTTGATGCCGAGACGTTGCGCCCGTTTTTGAATTTGCAGGGCAGATTCTTCACCAGAAACATACATAA
>JAGRAZ010000100.1 GCA_020434345.1 Bdellovibrionales bacterium | reverse complement strand
TTCCAATAACGGTGACTTTTGATACTTTCGATTTATATGCTGTCATAGAATTACCCTCTATTTTATGAATGATTGGTGACAATTATTAAAATAAATGCGAATATACAAGAAGTTTTTTTATTAAAAATAAAGGGTTTATATGTCTACATTCCTTGTTGCTGGCGGAGCTGGCTTCATTGGCTCACATCTGGTGGAAACACTTTTAGCGTCCAACCACAGCGTTATTGCCTTAGATAGCCTCATTACAGGCTCTGAAGACAACATCTCTCACCTTCAAAACAATCCTCATTTTCACTTTATTCAGCACGACATCTCAAAGCCACTACCAGCCATAGACAAAGTCGACGGCATTTTTAACCTTGCATCCCCTGCCAGCCCCATGGATTTTGAAAATCTGTCGGTTGAAATCATGAAAGCCGGATCATTCGGCACCTACCACCTTTTGGAGTTGGCAAAGAAATACCAAGCTTGGTTTATGATGGCTTCTACCAGTGAGGTCTATGGAGATCCAGAAGTTCATCCACAGCACGAAGACTACCTTGGCAATGTGAATTGCACAGGCATTCGCTCGGTTTATGATGAATCTAAACGCTTTTCAGAGAGTTTAACAAGCACGTATCACCGAAAAGGATATGCTCGAACCTCAATCATTCGAATTTTTAATACCTACGGCCCACGCATGCGCATTAATGATGGACGTGTCATTCCTAGCTTTACCTTCTGTGCACTTCACGATCAGCCTCTTACAATTTTTGGTAAAGGCACGCAAACAAGAAGCTTTTGTTTTGTTGACGATTTGGTTCGCGGCATCATTAGCATGGAAAAAAACAGACCATCGATTCCAATCAATCTGGGCAACACGATTGAAAAGTCCGTTTTAGAAGTTGCTGAGACGATTCGCACCATGACGTCTTCACAAAGCGAAATTGTATTTCATGGACTTCCAGAAGGAGATCCAAAGCGTAGATGCCCTGATCTGACCCGCGCAAAGGAAATTCTGCAATGGGAACCAAAAATCTCTTTTGAAGAAGGCATGAAAAAAACAGTTGAATACTACAAAAACTTTCCACTCCATACATCATGAACCGTTTTCATCCATTGTCAATCGTATGAATATTCTGGTCTTTAACCCATACGGACATTTACAACACAATTTTCATGAAAACATTTTAGGAAAAAAATTCGAAAATCATCGACACAATGTTTCTTACATTCGATGCGGCGGTTTTTTATCTGAATGCGATCTAAGAAAAAATTGTGGCCGTTGCAAGGTGCAAAAATGTGCAAGTGAAGCATGGTTTTCTATCAAACATGAAGTTTTAGACCACTACCTTACAAAAAATGAGTTGCCTAATCTTGAGGAAATACAAACAACGTTTAATAAGGAAGATTTTAAATCCTACACCTATATGGGTCAGAATATTCACAATACCGTTGAATCTTCTTTATTTACGATGCTTCGCATGACTTCTGTCAACTTTGAAAATACCACTGTGATGAATGTGTACAAAAAAACGTTTGTATCAGGCATCATGCTTTACAATGCGATCAACAATCTTATCAATGCAAAAAAGCCAGACCTTATTATAAGCTTTAACGGTCGCATGTACCCCTTTCATGCCATGCTTGCAATTGCAAAAGACCGCAACATACCTATTTACACCTTAGAACAAGGATTTGAAAAAAATACAACGACAGTGAATATCAATCATAAAGTCCACGATTACCAGTTCTTACAATCTGAGTATCAACGATACAAAGACCAACCTATTAGCAAAGAACAGTGGATGCGAATTACTGAGCTGTTTCATAACATGGAATTAGGAAAAAAAAGAACCGTTTCAAACCACCATAAAAGCAAAGCATATAACTTCAAACGAAAGTACTTTTTACAAAAAAAAGTGGCGCATAGAAAAATGGTAGCAGTCCTTACATCTTCTGAGGATGAGCATGCAAATATGCCTGAGTATCAACACATTTTTAGAAACCCTACAACATGGCTGGATCGAACCATTGAATATTTTTCACAACATCCTGACTTATTAGGTGTTATTCGATTACACCCCAATTCTGCAAACGATAGAGGAGCGGAGTCGGAAGTTGTGCAGTTTATTCAAAAGTGGAAAACAAAAGGCCTACCCTCCAATGTAGAACTTATTACACCCCAAGAACCTGTAAACACATACATGCTTTTGGAATTGGCTGATTGCGCGCTTACCGCAGGATCAACCATCACACTTGAAATGATCTTTAAAAACAAACCTGTACTCTTGGTACGAAAAGTTGCCTATTACGGGTTACCTTTTATTCAAAGCCTTGATCACCCTGACCACTTTGAAGACATGATGAATAAGCTTGTAGATAGCAACGTAACAATTGAACAAAAGAAGAACTTTTATCGCTTTATGACACAGTATTTATCCGTGTACTCCATTCCATTTCGCTTAAATCATATATACGGCAAAATGGTTCCCTTTTTGCCCTCTGATCATATGGAAGCAATCAACACAGATCAAGATACGGAACATATGTTTGAGCAAATGCAGGCTTTTAAAATACCAACCCACATAAGCATGTCACCCTCTTACAGTTTTTTTGGCTCACAAGAAGCAGAAACATCATTTCTAAATGAAGAGTTTGCGGCACATAAGAAGTCTGGATTGGGCAAGAATATTGTTTTGGTTGCACAAAATCCAAAGCACGCGCAAGATATAAAAAAGAAAATTC